>JAADGM010000045.1 GCA_013152375.1 FCB group bacterium
GAACGCATAAGCGTCACTTCCAGCTGATTGCTCTGCGTCTGGACCGGGAAGATCAGGTCAACCCAAACAGAAGAGTTGAAATCGTCATATTCACAGAGTGTACAATCGTTATCTTCGGTTGGGCATGTCTGCGGGTCTGTTTTAGGACAGAGTTGAATGGGATATTCTATATACCAAACAGCCTGACCCTGGGAATTGGTGATCTGTACCCAGTTGACGTCCCAGTTAGGATCCGGTGGCGGGTCAGCCAGACCCGCACCGATAGCCGTGAGCTGTAAGGCGCCGTTATCGATATTTTCTCCGTAAAAGTCCACGAGCGTTGCACTGACCGTGATCACCTGCGATCTGCAGGGATTGTTTGAATTCGGTCCCACGGAAAAATCGTGGAATACAGGCGAAGCATTAATGAAGATCTGTCCCGGCTGGAAGGGCAGCATGGTCGGTTGGTCATTATGATTAGAGCGACTGTCTATCACCAGAAACTGACCATCTGCATAATAGGTCTGGGCTTTGATAATTGTCAGATCAAAGATGGGATTTGAAGTATAATACAGAGCCGACCAGGCGATTCCCTGGAAATCGTTACCGGTGTCACCGCCACCCCAGGGATTGGGCATCCCTGTCTGGGCCTCGCCAATGACAAATGCCGGCTGTTGGGCAAGAGTCCATAAACCGGTATCGGTAGGTTCAGGGATGGGGGGTGTGAGCGTATCAAAAAGACACATATAAACCAGGCTGTCAATTGGGGTAGTGCCATACATCACTAAATTACCTGCCATATAAGGGGTATTAGAATCAAACGGCAGTGCATAAGGATACAGGGTTAGCCACACATTGGTGGAATCTTTCACCGGGTTCGAATTGATATCCCATAAGGTTACGGACAGGGGAAGCTCATAATTCCCGCCACCGATGGGCGTTATTTCCTGTTGGGCAAAGTTGATCTCGCCAAAATACGGAGGTCCGGTGATAATGGTCACCATAATCGTCTGCGCCCAGCTCAACAGCGTAGTCTCATCCATGATCTCATCGTCAACGGCGTACAATTCCGCCCGGATATTGACACTCCCGGGATGCGTCCCTGAACTGAGTGTCGTGGATGAGGTCCCGTTGCTGGATTCCACGATGAATTCCGTGAGACCTTCCGTTCCCGCCAAATGTGTGCCGGTAGGGGAGGGTTCGGTGATCACAAACTTAACTTTGTATGAATCCGATACCAGGTTACCGTTACCGTCGTGGATTGAAGCGCTGATCTCAGTGGTTTCGATGCCACCGCCGCCCTGCACCATGATCTCGTTGGGATAGGTGGGCTCCAACACGATATACGCGGCATCTTCAGAGGTTATATTGATGCGCAGCGTATCGCTTTTACCCTGATAAGTGCCGATGATGACCGCTAGTCCTGCATCGTTGGTCTGATAAAATGTAGATTGGGCAGTCAGAATACTATCGGCCGTATAGCTGTCAAAATAGCCCGGCGGCAGATCAAGAGCAGAGTAATTTTTGTTGAAATAGGCAATTGGATCAATGGAGGCAAAAGGCACCAGCACTCCGGCTGAATCGATCATGCTCACGAACTCAACTATAGAGTTGGGTTCGGGGCCATACCCAAGAGAGTCAACGTAGGCAGCGTAAATTGGTGCCGAAACATCGCCGTCGGGCGTGGGAAGATTGATCATATCAGGATCCGTCCAGACTCTGAATTCCGCCACACATTGGGGACATTGGGGAATATCGTTGCTGAAAGAGATGGTCAGATATTCGGTCTGATTGTTATCCTGATCCTGAGTTGAGATCGTAAAATTGATATCTCTGATCTCCATATCGGTTACAATACCGGGAGAACTCTGGAAATACGCTTTGGCTACCCCTATGGAATCGGTCACAATACTGCTGCTGGGCTGGAGGAAGCAGTAATCCAGGTCTCCATTGTCCATATCAAAGTTTATCACAACTCCTTCGATGCCGCCTCCCGAGGCATTTTGGGCAATTGCAAACAGTGTATCTACGTAGGTGCTGTCATTGTTCACCACGGAAACGGTGCTGGAGGAGGCGTAAGCCACCAGATTGGCGACAACCGCCTGATTATTATCCTGAGCCGAAACATATAACAGATCTTCGTGGAGTATCACACTTTGGTCATCCGGGTCTGAAATAAATGCTCTGACGCGGTCAATTCCTTCGTGATCTACGGTATACCCAACTGTTGCAAAACCGGGATCATTACCCGAAGTATCCGACTCGGTCGTGTATACCAAGGCCGTTTCAAGGATGCCTTTGGGTCCGCTGCCGTCTTCGTTATCGATGGCAAAGCGGATGGGAATATTTGAGACGCCCACACCGGCGGCATCTTTCGCAACCACCTGCAGGTTGCCCACATTCAAGATGTTCAGCGTGTCAACTGAAGTTGTAAAATGCATTTCCGCCACATTGTTGACATTGCCGTTGGGACTAATGGTCAGTGATTCTACGCTGTTGTATTCTTCATTGACCGTAATTGTGAACTCGATCTGCGTATCTTCATTCAGCGGGACCTCACCGGGATTGGCGACGAAAACGCTTCGGGAAAGACCCGTGGAATCAGAAGTGACCATAGAATCTGTAAAATATCCCACCGGGCTGTCTTTGGTGTAATATACCGGAATACCGGAAAGAGCACCGCCGGCATGATCAGTGACTCGGGCATAGACAGTATCGGAAACACCGACATTGGAGTTGTTCACCAGGAAAAAGGAGGTCTGCGACCACGTATTCAGATTGCCCACCAGGTCAATATTCGGCTCATTTTGGTTGCGCAGCAGCAGCACGGAATCGACTGACTGGACAATTTCGCCGTTCTGCATCACCTGTACCCTGATAATAGGAGAATTTTCCTGGTCCCAGGCAGAATAACTGATAGAATAATCTGCAGTGGCAAATCCGTTTTCGTTGCTGATAATGAAGGTCGGGCTGATATTGCCGATGAGTTGGTCCTCATTGATGATTTGATTCAGTATGTTCAGCGGTACATTAGCCACGGGCATGGCATTTGCGTCCAGCAGCGTTACGCTGATAGTTGCATGGTAGGTTGAGTCCGGAACTGTGGGGTCAAATAAAAGTGTCATGGGATTGATACTCACGATGAGGTTTTCCACCTGTTCAATTGACCAGTCTTCCATGGAACGGAAAGATATCTTTTCGGATGCTGCATACTGCCCGTCTGCTCGCTGCAGAAAACCGTCGGCAAAATGATATTTACCCTGTGACTGTGCTACGATCCGGGCAAGCTCGTTCAGTTCGATAAAGGCCGTAACCCTGACGGTATCTGCGGCCTGCAGGGCCAACAGTTCCTGGCCAGTAGATACCAGCGTGTTCGTTGCTTTCCCAATATTATCCGTCTGCACAGTGGCGTTGCTGAAAACGCCGACAACACTGTATTCCGGGTCAAACTCAAAATGTACATCGATATTTTCAATGGCCATATTGTTGTCGTCGCGGATGAAAGCGTTGAAAGTCACTGTGTAGAGAGAATCCAGATTATTATCATCAACCAGTATCAAACCATTGCTGCTGCTGGCGTCGGAAACAAGATTTACCGTGTTGACCTTGGTGGCCAGCGGCAGAACGATAATATCATCTGAAGCAGAAGCTGTATTATCATATTGATCACTATAACTTGCGGAGACCTGTAACGGCGCCCAGTCGTTGCAAGTTTCAAAATTATCTGAATCGAGACATTCACTGGCATAACCGTCATCTTCAAAAACCGCTCTCATTTTACCATTGCTGTCCGTTTCTGTATCCAGAAGGTTCATTGACCCCTGAGGCCAGGTGAAAACTACCGTTCGCCCGCTTAGTGGAGCACCGTTTTCATCTGTTAGGGTTGCCGTGAAGGTGACCGTGGTAATGCCAAAATCGGCGTAAGTGATATCTTCGGAAGAATGATGACTTAGCGACAGATTGTAGTTATAAACCGGTGGTTTTGGTTTAGTTGTATCGCAGGACAATCCAAACAAGAGTATAAACAAGCCAATGACAGCCCAGGATGTTAAGAAATATTTTTTCTTCATGATTTTGATCCTTTTGTTATTTATTGTCATCTGATTCAGATTCCGGCAGCATTTTCTCAGCTTCTTCATGAAAGTCACGTTTTTCGATTCCGGTATCATTGTCGGCTACGATATGAGGAGTAACCTGAATGATCAGATCGGTTTTGTTTTCTTTCGAAATGATATGCGTAAACAATTTTGTGCCCAGCCAGGGAATTCGCCACAGAAGGGGGACCTTGTATTCTTCATTTATTTTATTGGCTCCGAGTAAACCGGCAATGACAATGGATTCTCCGTCTCTGACACGCACGGTGGTTGTAGAGGTTCTTCTCTTCACCCATGGTATATTTTCATCGGGTCCGATAAAGTCAAAAATAGAACTGACTTCGGGTGTAATACTGGTGGTTATATAGCCGTCGCTGTTGACGATAGGCAGAATTTTAAGTTTAATTCCAACTTCTTCCCGCTGCACCTGTACCTGCCCTCCTACGCCGCCTGCTGATAGAACGTAAGGTACAACGTCCACCATTTCAATTGTGGCAGCTTTCCCGTTTAGGGCAACAACCTGTGAATTTGCGAGGAGTTCGGCTTTATTCTGTTTGAGGAGCAGGTCGAGTGTCACATCGAAGGCAGTGAGTTGACGACTTAAGCGAATCGGTTCGCCGGAGAGTCTCTGAAAATACATTTGATCCGGTTTTTCAGCTGTATTGAGAGGCGAAAAGGTTTCCTCGGCGAGGCCGGTCTGACCAGTTGCTACCGTCATGCCGGGAACCAGTGACCCGGTTTCTTCCCCGTTCAAAGTAATGGGCGCTCCTGTTTCAGCAAAGATCTGGGTGAGTTTCGCCAGCCGGGCCCAGTCAATGCCCAGTTGCTGCTCGTCGCTGAGTGCCACTTCAATCAGACGGGCCTCCAGCATGATCTGTTGGGCCGGAACGTCAACCTCTTTGATGATGTCATATATTTCAGAGATTTTTTTCGGACTCGTACTGATCAGCAGACGGTTGCCGGTTTCATCCACCTCGATCTGTTCAGTAATATTCACTAGCAGACTTTTAACATCATTTGCATTTGCATATTTAAGGGTGATGATATGCGAATCGATGCCCACTTCTTCATCCAGATTGCCTTTGCTGGCAACCAGGATAGAATTGCCAATGATCTCATAGCTCAACCCGGCTGCTCGAACCACCAGATTAATCGCCTGGCTGATGGGGACATCCTTCATGTGTATGGTTAATTTGTCGTCGGCGTTGACCTTCGGTCCGGTAACAATATTGTATCCGCTCTCTTCGGCAAGAATGGCAAGTACCATGGCGAGGTGTGTATCTTCAGCATTTATTGTGACCTTAGCCTGGTTATCCAACGCCGCATCTTTTTCAGAATGATTTGATGATATACCAAAAGAGACTACTAATAATAAAACAAAAATTAATACTAAGCTTTTCATTTCCTTTTCCTTATTCATTCGGCAGTTTGTGTTAAAGTTACTTTTTTTCCAATTTCGAATCAATATCGGGCAGCAGAGAATAGGTTTTCAGATCACCGTCTTTTGAGAACGAGACGCTGGTATCCGTAATTGCTGTGACAAGTCCTCCGGCAACTGAATCTCCCACGGTAACATGGAATATCCTGTTTTTGTAATGGGCGATAGCATGATGCTGCTTTCCGGTAACCCCGGCAGAAAAATGAACTTTACTGCCGCCGTAACCCCGCAGTTCACCGGCATCAAAAATGATGACCCTCGAAAGGTCCGTGGGATATTTTTTAAGTTTGAACTGATAATTCTGACGCTCAACAAAATTTTTCTCCAGGTCATTGATGCTTTTGGTCAGGGCGGAGTCCGTACCGATGGTTTCATTTTGATAGGTCTCCACGAAGGCTGTTTTCTCCACGTCCATTTTATAGAGCAGATACCCTGAAATGATGTAGATGATAACCGCCACCGCTACCAGGGCATCCCAGATAAATTTTTCTTTTACATTCATAAGTTATCCAGTAATTTTTTTCAGTATAATTGTTGATAATTCCATTTCCACATTCAGATTGAGCAGCTGGTCCCGGGAACGCATGGTCGAGATCCTCTCGATACCGTTCTTCATGGTGAAATTCTGTATTGTTATGATATGATCGTTCTTTTCAAGTTCAGTGATGAATTTCCCGAATTTCTCATAAGTACACTGTATTTCAAGCTCGTAAGGAATTTGCACATTTTTCCGGGTTTCAAGGATGTCCTGCGGTTCGAGATGGAGTGTCTTGATCTCAAGCTTTTCGAGAATATCGGTAAGCTCATTCAGAAATTCCATGGAAGTTATTTCGAACTTATTCGTCCGCCTGTCATCCTGATTCGTGAGATTGGTTTCAAATATCTTGTAAACCCTGTCAAGCCTCTGAGATAAAATCTGGGATGTAATTAACTTTTCATTTGATTTGGTTTGCTGCTCTTCCAGTTTCTCAAGCCGTGCGGGTTTGGGAGCATAATTGAAGGAACGGGCAAACCAGAACCCGAAGGAAAAAACGATGATGCCAACCAGCAGGAATATATTTCTTTTCATGATTTTTTGGCCTCCATCTTGGCTTTTAATTCCTTACGGGATCTCCGTCTTTCCGGTTTGTGCTCCCGGGCTTCAATCTTGAATTGAACGATTTCCTGTCCCCGGGTCTTATGATGATCAGAACTCACAAAACGAACAAACTTAAAACTGTCTGAAAAATCCGGATCACCTTCGAGACGCTTGATGAATTTATCGATAATGGCAAATTCTTTTTCATCCGTGAATGTATGAGAGATTCCTGATATGACCAGTTTGCCGTTCCCTCTGGCTTCATCATAGGCCAATTGTGTGATGGCCATATCTTCGGGCGTGATCTTGGCAATGGATTTCAGGATTCGGGTCCAGATGATGCGTTTATTTTCCATGTCATATAGAGAGATGACGTCTTCTTTCGAAAGGTCCACCTCCGCATTTTCCTTCAAGGAAGCGATTTGATAATTCACATCTTCTATCCGGTTTTCACGATCCTGTATCAATTGATCCATTTCCTGATTGATACTATGAATGGTATATCCAAGGAAACCAAAAACCAGTATCATGATGGCGAACCCGACCCAGCGCCAGCGCTCTTTTCTCATCTCCATAAGCTGAGCCCGGTTGACGGTCTGATTCAGATTTATAAGTATGTATCTTTCCATTTATTTTTTTTCCAATCCTCTCAATGCGCATCCAAAGGCAATTGCGTATTGTGCCGGATTGTCCATCTCCGCCACATTTTCAATTTTCTTAAAGGGATTTAGCAGTTCAACTTTAATATTGAGGTTTTCGCTGATGAAATCCTGTAATCCCGGCAGCGGAGCGGAACCTCCCGAAAGATAAATCTTGTTGAAATGGGATTGTCCGCTGTTTTTCATATAAAACCGCAGTGATTTACGAACTTCCTCAACAAGCTTGGTGTATATGGTTTTTTCGGCAACCTGCACTCTGAATTTGCCGTCATCTCCCTCTTCGGAGGGGGCTTCTCCCACTGCTGCCAGTCCCTGGGCGATTTTTATCTTCTCGGCCTCATCATACTGGACTGTGTTGGCTTTTGCAGTGTATTTGGTGAATTCATGCCCGGCGATACTGAGTTCACGGGTGAAGAATCGTTGATTCATACCCCAGACTACCAGCGTGGTCGTCTGATTACCGATGTCTAAAAGGACATCCGCCCCTTCGGGTGTTTTCCCCTCAGCGTTCGTATAGGCATTCACCAGCGCGATGGGGTCTGCATCGAAGATACCGGTTTTGAACCCCGCTTCTTTCATGGTTTCATTGTGATTATCGATGATGTTTTTCGTTGAGGCGACCAACAGGACAATGATCTTATCCAATTCTTTAGGATCACTGCCCAATGTATGGTAGTCAAGCACAGGCTGGGTGCCGTCCATTGGAATATGCTTCTTGGCTTCAAATTCCAGGGATGATGCCAGCTCTTCAGCGGCCATATCCAGGGTTTTAACTTCGCGGATACTGATATTGGATCCGGAGATGGAAGATACGGCATTCTTGATCCGCTTGGGATTGATCTTCAAATCCCGGCAGAGTTCCTGAATGGCAGCTGTCCATTGTGATTTCCCGATGGATTCGGGATTGAATTTCGAGAGATCATCTATTACCGACTTTCTCCCGAAATTCTGCAGTGCTAGCCCTCCGGAAGATTTCTCAATCTGAACGATTTTAACCTCCGAAAAACCAAAATCTATACCTATTGCCATATTTAATCTATTGCTCCATATTGTGCCATTGAGACACTTTTTTCATCATTTTCAAATTCTATCGAAGGAAAGAAAGGCGGAGGACCGCACATCAGATTTTTATCATAATGATAGTCTTTATCCATGCCGATGTCGCCGGTGTTATAGGGTCCGGGATTGTTCCGCATCATATATCCCCGATACTTTTGTACGATACCGCCCCAGACGGTTACGTAGCCTCTGTAATCTGTATTACCGGTCTGCCCTCCAAAGCGACTGATCCCCCGGCCGTCTGCCCAGGGCGGTGTGGTTTCCTGACCGTTGATGGTGTTCTGCCAGTACTGCATGGCAAAGGACTCATCAAAGGCAATGATAGCCGCGTCGATGACAATATCGTCAAACCAATGGTGGTTGCGGGCTCCGTTCTCCCGCGTATTTGCAATGATCACATTCGCTCCGGATACCAGTCCGAGAATATTATCTGAACCGTCCTTGCAGTTTTCATCCGGCTGCACTAAACTAAGATCTCCGGTAGGGACATCCGAATTGATCAGGTTATCTGTTATCCAGATATTGCACCATACGGTATCCACAGGCGGAGCTCCATAGGTAACCGAAGGAGTCGGCCAGGCGTGCCGCCGGTAAGTGACGTACTCATCCGTTACAACCGTGTAACGCCCGGTGTAGGTGCCCTTGACTCTCACCGGGCCGCCTTTTACATAGATGACAGAGGGATGTGTGTAATAGACCTGTTCATCTTTGATCAGAGCAGAAGCATCCGGCTCTCCCGTAGTGGCATCCAGTACTTTAAAGTCAAAGTGCGTCAGCCCATGTTGAGCAGTAACGTAAGGGTCTATGGGATTTTCCCCCACGTAAGTATCCCCGTTGAAGGTGACAGTTTTGGCCTGATAATAGAATAACGAATCAAGGTACGGCTCACAGGTTCTTAAATCATAGGGAGGCATGGTATCAAAACAGTGGCTCTGCCAGGAACCTGAATAACCTGTCCACTCCAGGGATGTAGGCAGGGCAAAGAGCCAGGGGAGCCCGCCATTGGGTTTCAGGTGAGGCGGTTTCAGATACCACCATTGTTTCACCCGGAAGCCGAATTCGTTAAAGTCCAGTTCGGTCATTATGAGGGTGTCTCGATTCATAATCCCGTCATAGCGTAATTTGGCTTTAGCATCGTAAATGAAATTGGCAGCATTCTTTGTTAGTTGATACCCGGACGGCGGTAATTTTACCGGAGGCATTGACATTGTATCCGGATCTCCCTGAAAGACCTGGTTAGGATTGCAGCTGCCCATATCGATGCTCTGACCGTAGGTGATCCATACGGTATTGGTAAAGGTAGGGCAGCCATAATCACTCATGACCATGGTGCCGTTGGACTGGATGTTTCCGCCGCCCATCGAATCACCGGCACCGAAAGTCACATTTCGGCGCTCGCCGCTGCTGAAGACGAAGGGGCCTCCCCCCGCCTTTTCACTATCTGTGAGATACATGTAGGCGGCCAGGGACTTCTGATCGAAGGTCATTCCCGCTTTACGAGTCACCGGGACAATATCGCCCTTTTGGTTTTTTACATAAGCCACCCCTTCAGAACTCGCCAGGAGCTGTACGGTGCTGATGCTGCTGATATCCTGTTTGAGCTCGACATTTCGATAGATCCCCTGTGACCGGTAGCGTTTTTCCCAGGGGACGGTATCGAGCTGTCTGCCTTCAAGTACGGTATCAACTGCCGTAAAATGAGTGCTGATCAGGGTTTTAAAGGCTTTATCCGCCAATCCCGATTCGGCGTTGTATTTCGCCTTTTGAACGGCAATCCGATGGTTAAGGATGTAGCGTTTGTTGTGTGCCCATTTGAAGAAGGAGAATACCGTAATGGAACTTAAAATTAGAAAGAACATGGTAATGGGTAAGATCACACCCGGTTGTGATTTATAGTTTATCATGGTGTATCTCCTATAAGTAATCGTTAGCTGCAAAAACTTTTCGCCTGAATTTAAATACCTTTTTAACCACACTGCTTTTCCGCTGGACTTTCAACCTTACGGCCATAGAAAGGACATAAGTTGAACGCCTGATCTTACTGAGTGCCGGGGAATAATTCCCGATACTTGCAGGTAAGGGTTCACACCAGAAATCCTGCAGTTCGTATACGGTCGTAGTGCTTTTGAAAGACTTAAAAAGCCAGATGGGTTCACCATTCAGCAGCACTCCCTTTTCCTCGTCGGCGAAAAAGACGGGATGGCTGTTAACAATTTGCCCCGTTTCAGTGCTGCGGTGCGGAATTTTCAAATCGATTACCGAATAACCGTTGCGGGAAGTCAGTGTGACCTCGGTTGCGAGCATCAGGGAGTCAGCAATCATATCCAGCACAGTATTTCCGTAATGATCGGCATCCTCAAAATACGTCTGCTGCCGAAAATAGGCTTGAATTTCAGAAAACGTGTAAGTCAGTCCGAGCGCAATTGCCGCAAAAATGATCAATGAGGTGATAGCTTCAAGCAAGGTAAATCCGTTTGGTCTTGTCAGACTGAGGTCCATGTCAGCATCTTATCTATTGCGGAAAAACCAGTTGATAACAAAAAAAATCCATTGATCGCTTTCGCGCGTCGCCAAAGGAATAGTCGGTCCATTCTATCCAGGTTTTGAGACTGTAATACTGAGCGGTCGTACCCGTCTTACTGATCTTCTTAATTTTACGAAACAGATAGCCTTTCACGAGATGTCCCTCATCCTGATCAAACAGAATAACTTCATCACCGATACCGCCCACCTGAGGCGGCAGGCTGGAGGGATACCCCGCAATACGCGCTTTCCAGTAATTCGTGTAATTGGTCAGCTCCTGAAAGGCTCTTTCCTTCAGATTTATGGAATTTAATTCAGCTTTTGCATAGGCGATACTTTTCATGAGACCAAAAGATGCAGCTGCGATAATGATCAGGGCCAGTATCACCTCCATCAGAGTAAACCCCTGGCCGGAATGAGTATGGGTATCTGCTGAGTTAATATCCATTATGCTGAAGACAGTACACGATGTTTAAAAGATACCTTTCCTGAAATTTTCAGGATTATCTGCAATTTGAGCGGCATCTTCCCGTGCAATTATCCCCTGCATCAGAAGTCTTTGCAAGTCACTGTCAAGTGTCTGCATACCCTCCGTTCCCCCTGATTGAAGCACCGTGGGGATCTGGTAGATCTTATCCTCACGAATGAGGTTCCGGACCGCAGTGGTGGCAACCAGTATTTCGGCTGCAGGTACGCGCCCCGTACGATCTTTGGTCGGCAGGAGTTTCTGGGCGATAATCGCCTGTAAACTCTCTGACAGCATAGAGCGGATCTGTGATTTCTGGGATGCAGGGAATACATCTATAATTCTGTCGATAGCTTTTGCTGAACTGGCTGTGTGCAGGGTGGACAACACCAAATGACCTGTTTCCGCCGCAGTAAGGGCGAGTTGGATCGTCTGTAAGTCTCTCATCTCACCCACCAGTATCACATCTGGGTCCTCACGCAATGCAGACCTGAGGGCGTTCGTAAAACTTAGTGTATTTGCGCCCAGTTCCCGCTGATTAATGAGGGAATTCCTCGATCTGTGATAATACTCCACAGGATCTTCAATAGTGATAATATGACAGGATCTTAGGTCATTGATATGGTCAATCATTGCCGCCAGCGTCGTGGATTTTCCGCAACCCGTCGGTCCGGTCAGCAGGACCAGACCCCGGTTCAGCATCGCCAGATTGTTGATGAAGGGGGGGATACCGAGCTCTTCAGTTGAGAGGATCTCCGACGGGATTGTCCGGAAAACGCCCGCAACCCCGTTCAGCTGATGAAAGAAGTTTACCCGAAACCGACCGTAACCCTCAAGGGCCGTAGAAAAGTCGATTTCGAGATTTTCCTTGAACATCTCGCGCTGATGGTGATCCATGACCTCTTCCAAAACACCGTTCATGGTCTCTTCATCTACTTCCGGCAGCTGCAGTTTTTGCATCTCACCGTTTATTCTGACCATGGGGATTGACCCCACGCTCAAATGCAGGTCTGATGCGCCGCTGTCAACAGAATATTTAAGTAATTCTTGAACGGGAATGGACATTACTGCTGTTCTTTCTGACCATACCCTTTGTATAAACCATCGTCAATATAATAGACGATCTCATTTCCTTCGCCACCCTTCATGCCCGCAAGACTTGTTGCCGTGATATCCGTGACGCTTAGATCAAACTGCCATTTATTTTTGGTGGCAAGTTTAATCTCGAGGTAGCCCTCATTTTCCAGGGTTTCAACATCCTGCGGCCAGACACCTGTTTCCTGCTCGTAAACTTCGGCAGCATTCAGGATGGCCTGAATGGTCACGATAGCATCCGAGGCATAACCCCTCTTCACATATTCAAGGTAAGTCGGGATAGCGATCGCAGCCAGGATACCAATGATGATGACAACAACCAGAATTTCGATCAAAGTGAACCCTGCTTGTTTCCGATTAATGATTCGTTTCATTTATTTCTCCATTTAATATATCGATTAACAGATTTTAAGTAATGCTAAAAAATCTTTAATAATTAATGCCAGTAAATTTATTATGGATTCTCAATTGTGCCTGCCGTGTATTTGTTACAGGATGTAAGCCGGAACGGAAATATTTTCCCCTAAAGTGAATATATTTAATAAATAATTACATTTTGTAACATCTATCCGGTTGCCTCGGATACCAATCGTTTCAAATAAAATCCGGGGTGATTTTAGATGCAGCCTGAGTGTAAAAATAAAGCTGAACAATTTCACCTTATCGTACAAAGCATCTGTGAGGGTAATTGGAACCTGTAATCTGGCCGGAGCTGTTCAGCGATGGGTCGGTTAAGTCAAATACCCTTTATTACGGCATATTGCTGCCAGAAACGAACAGATCTCGCCCACTCTTCCGATGAATAGTGAGCCCGCGTCCCCCCAGGGAGTTCGAGCTGGTTGCGCATCATCGTCACGGGTCCCATGGGCATTGAATCCAGTCCCGCGGGGAGCGCATTTATCGAGATCAGTTCCCAGTCTGCATCGGTTGACTGTTCATTATTTTCTGCCAGGACATCATGCCGGTACAGAATCAAGTCTACTGCACCTGTTTTTACCGGTGTGCCGGACAGGGCTCTGATCTGAATATAGGGTTCTTCATGCTCCCGGCGTTTTACAACCTCGGCAGAGAGCCTGGTGTCAGGTGTGAGTTTGACATAGGGACAGACAAAATTATGCAATAAGTCAGGTGCTGCGGTAACCAGCCTGACGCCTTCTCTATAACCCTGCCGCCAGTTGCCCTGATTCAGCCTGATTTGAGCATGCAGGGCAATGTCTTCAAAGGTCATCACGGTTGAGTAGGTTTTGCCACTGCCGGGCACCTGCCGGGTGACAAACTCATTTACTGCGACGGTTTCGGTTCTCATGGATTGATTCCTGGTAATAATTCAAATTTCAGCCCGGCGAATGACAGCACGATATCTTCAGACAACGGACCATTATTCGCCGGGGTTGTAAATTACAGGGTTCATTTTAAACGGGGATATGGTTATTATCATGAATTTATGCTGTGCATGAGTGAGCTTCGCAAAAGAGCCCGAAAACTTCAAAAAGTTGATATTGAGACGCTGCTGGCAGACAGGACAAGGGGGGCAACATCACTATATCGTGATGCGCTGAAATATTTTATCGCGCTTCGAGATGAGGAATTAAAATCACAGCTTTTACAGGATACGGCGATATTAGCAGATCATTTCAACGTGATGGGACTTTTTCGACGTCTGCATAAAGATGTGAAAAAACTTACTAATCCTGAAGAGATGAGAACCTACCTTGACAACTGTCTTCACCGGATCAACCGGAATCAGAGCCTGATCGCCGAAAACTGTACCCGCAAATTACCACTGAAGGTGACAATACTCACCATCAGTTCATCTACCCTGGTAAGCAGTATCCTCTTAGAAGCCGCACGTAGTGGAAAGTTAAAGCAGGTTATCTGTCTGAGATCCGGCCCTGCCAACGAAGGGGAGCAGTTTGCAAAAGATCTTGGGAACAGAGGAATTAAAGTCAGCTGTATTGATGATGATCGTATCCGGGACGGCGTTTTGACTTCAGACTTAAGCCTTAGTGGTTGTGATCTCTGGACCACGGCCTTCTTTATTAATAAAACGGGCACCCTCCGCCTGTCTGAGCTTGCCATAGAATACGGCAAGCCGCTGTGGATTGCTGCGGATAATCTGCGTCACGCTGCGGAATTTCCATCCGGCGAAAATATCGATCCGAACTTTGAGATCATCCCCTTTAAAAACGGATTCCGTTTATTCAGTGAATCGGGTGACTTCATACCGGATAAGACCGGTCGGCTGCCTGACAACGAGTCGCTGTGAGAAGCGCCTGGACCGTTTCAATCTGTCAAGCAAAAGTTGTTCGACCTTATCTTGTCAGGTGAGCTAAATTTAAGCTATGGTTCCGGTTAATCTCGTGAAGGTCTTTAGACCGGCAACGGGGATGGAAGCATCATCCTTGTGGTTTCCTGAGAGAACAAGACTAAATATAGATTTGGCAGAAAAGAGATATCTGCACCGGAGGTCAGCAAGGCTGGATCGCCCCGTGACTGTAGGGGTAAATCAGGACAAACGGAGGAAATCGTGAGAACAATTGCACACTTTGAAATACCCAGTACGGATCTAAAACGCTCGGCGGCATTTTACGAAGCGTTATTCGGTTGGAGAATCGAGCCCCTCGATGATAATTATACGATGCTGCTGATGGGAGAGGATGAGTCGGGCGGACTTTATCGAACGGAGACGATAAAACCCTCAATGCTTGCCTTATATTTCACGGTTGAAGATATTCCGGCAACCCTGGAAAAAGCGGTAGCCCTTGGCGGTGTGGTGATAGATCCAAAGCGCAGCATCGGAGAGCATGGTTACATCGGAGCTTTTAGAGATCCGCTGGGAGTGAGGATCGACCTCTGGTCAAAATCGTAAATAATTATTAAGCGAAGTTCCGGTTCAGAGCGACTGACGGAAGCTCCGTTACACCCGTAAACTCTGGAAAAAATCAGTTTCATTCGGGATTTTATATATCGATGAGCTGACGAGGGTAAAATAAGAAATGAGGAAATAATGAAACGAATAACAGCCATCTTTTTCATATTGGCGGCAGTCTGGACGCAGACGGCACCTGAATTAGGCTTACGGGACAGAACTCCCCGGGTGTATGCTATAACCAACGCAAGAGTGATCCCCGAGCCGGGCGTTGTCTGGGAAGCGGGCACTATCGTCATCCGCGACGGCAGAATTGAAAATGCCGGTGAGAATATCAGCATTCCCGAAGATGCCCGGGTGCTGGACGGGACCGGGAAAACCGTTTATGCCGGTTTTATTGATTTGGATGTGGAAACGGAAATTCCGGAGAGAGAAGTTGAATCCGTCAGCCGCAACTGGAATCCCGGGGTCCATCCCGAGTATGTTTCAGGTGATACACCCTTCGACAAAAAAACACTCAAAGCTTTGCGCGAGCTGGGTTTTACGACGGCCCTGTCAGTCCCGAACAAAGGTATATTCAGGGGCAGTTCACGGCTGCTCAACCTCGCTGACAGTGCGCCGGAAAATGCACTGGATGCTGAAGCCGTCCAGTGGGTCACCTTTGAATATGGTCACGATGACAAGGGCTATCCGGGGTCTCTGCTGGGATCGATCGCCCTGTTCCGGCAGACCCTGTACGACGCAGACTGGTACACCAATGCCCGTTCAATTTTCGAGCAGTATCCGGAAAATAACCGCAGACCCGAAATTGATGATGCTCTTGAAATTCTGGCGGACCATCTGAGCTGGGGTTTCCCCTTTTGTTTCAACACCACCAATGAGACCGATGAGCTCGAGATGATCAAACTCGCCAGGGAATTCAGTCTGAACCTGTGGCTGAGAGGATCCGGCTATGAGTATCAACGCGCCGGCGAAATTGAGGCGGCAAATTTCTTCCTCATCCTGCCATTGAATTTTCCGGAAGCACCTCTTGTTGACACCCCCGAGCAGGCCCTGGAAGTTTCCCTGGCCGATCTGCGCCATTGGGATCTGGCACCTGAAAATCCCCGTATTCTGCAGGAGCACAATATCCGGTTTGCCCTCACCAGCAGTGTCCTGAAGGAGCGCAAGGATTTCCGGGAAAATCTCATCAAAGCCGTGGAACTGGGACTCACGAAAGAAAATGCCCTGGCCGCCCTGACAACGACACCGGCCAGGGAGCTCAACGTAGATCAGCTATTGGGAAGCATAAAAAAAGGCAAACTGGCAAATCTGGTGGTCTGCAGCGGCGATTACTTTGATCGCGACAGCGAGATCCTTTCCCTCTGGATCGAGGGCCGGGAGTTGAAAATAAATGAAATGCCCGAAGCGGATATCCGCGGTGACTGGACCGCGATACTCAAGGACAGCACTCGCTATACGATCAGATTCAAGGGAAAAATTTCTACACCCCGGGGCAGCATTTTAAAGGATACCCTGTCCGTTGATCTCGAAGGAGTTTCTTATCAGCAGGATCGTCTTGCCTTTCGTTTTGAGGGCTCCTCATTTGCCTTGCCCGAAGGTTACTACCGCTTCAGCGGCACAGTCTCTGATAATGTGATCGCCGGAACCCTGACGGATCCGTCCGGAATTGGTTGGCCTGTCTCATTAAATTTTGTAAAAAATGATGAGGAGCAGGAGCAGGATACAGAGGAACCCGTTACGCAGAGCGAGCTGACAGTACGTTACCCTGAGGGTGCCTATGGTCTGACGGAACTTCCCGAACAGTTCGATGCTCTGCTCATCCGCAACGGTACGCTGTGGACCTGCGAGCCGGACGGCATCCTTGAAAATACGGATATGCTGATCGAGGGGGGAAAGATCAAAAAGATCGGTCGAAATCTCCGTGCTCCCAGGGGGGCAAAGGTAATCGATGCCGCAGGGAAACAGATCACACCGGGACTCATAGACTGTCATGCACATTTGGCGGAACGGTCCGTGAATGAAGGGTCGGTGGCAATTTCGAGCGAGGTGCGCATCAAAGATGTGCTGAA
Source organism: FCB group bacterium (assembly GCA_013152375.1). GTDB lineage: Bacteria > Fidelibacterota > Marinisomatia > SCGC-AAA003-L08 > JACNLC01 > JAADGM01. Next base: position 17,333 of record JAADGM010000045.1, read on the forward strand.
TCCGGATGATATCAACATTTACCGTCAGCTTGCCGGTGGGACCACCGTCAGCCATACACTGCATGGCTCCGCCAATCCTATTGGCGGACAGGATGGTGTGATCAAGCTGCGCTGGGGGTCGTCTGCGGAAGGGCTTTTCATGCAGGAAGCGCCACCGGGCATTAAATTCGCCCTGGGTGAGAATGTCAAACAGTCCAACTGGGGAGATGATTTTACAACGCGCTACCCACAGACCCGCATGGGAGTCGATCAAATCATCCGCGATGCTTTCAACGCCGCTCTGGAATATGAACAAAAATGGGATCGTTACGTCGCCCTGGGCAGCACTGCCCGTAAAAAGACCATTCCGCCCCGGAAGGACCTGGAGCTTCAGGCTCTGGTAGAGGTTCTGCGAGGCAAAAGAATGGTGCACTGTCACGCCTATCGCCAGGATGAAATGCTGAACCTCATCCGGATTGCCGACGAATACGGGATTCAACTGGCGACCTTTGATCACGGACTGGAAGCCTATAAACTGGCGGACGCCATCGCCGGGCACGGGATGGGGGTAACTACTTTTTCCGATTGGTGGGCTTATAAATTTGAGGTGTATGATGCCATTCCCTATAACGGAAACCTCCTGCATGACGCCGGGGTTGTTGTCTCTTTCAATTCGGACGACGGTGAACTGGGTAGGCGGCTCAATTACGAGGCCGGTAAAGCGCTTAAATACGGTGACATCTCCCCGGAAGAGGCCCTGAAATTTGTCACGCTGAATCCTGCAAAACAGCTTAAAATCGATTCCTGGGTAGGTAGTCTGAAACCGGGCAAGGATGCTGATTTTGTGATCTGGAGCGGAGACCCGCTCTCCGCCTCCACCCGCTGTGAACAGACCTGGATTGACGGTAAAAAATATTTTGACATTGAAGAAGATCTGGTTTTACATGAGCGTGATGTCGCCGAGCACAACATCCTCGTGCAGAAAGTGCTGGCGCAGGAGCAACAGGGTAGAAACAGGGAAGAAGGAGGTTCCAGATGAAAAAATTGATCTGCTGTCTGTTTTATTCCGCACTGCTGGCCTCCGGACAAATTCCCGGGGCAGACCCGGGACATCCGATCCTACTGAAAGGCGGCATCCTCCACACCGTGTCCCAGGGCACTTTTACCGGAGATCTGTTGTTTGAAAACGGCAAAATAACGGCCATCGCTCCTGAAATACGGACCACCGGCGGCTATGAAGTGCAGGATGTTTCCGACCGTCATATTTATCCTGGACTTATCTCGGCCGGGAGTACCATCGGGCTGGTGGAGATCGGTGCGGTGAGGGCTACCAGGGATGCCAATGAAGTGGGGCAGATCAAGGCCAGCGTTCACACCGAGCGGGCCTACAACCCCGATTCCGAAGAGATCCCGGTGACGCGCTCAAACGGTGTCCTGCTGGTTCAGGTCATCCCGCAGGGTGGACTGGTGTCCGGAACCTCTGCCGTGATGATGATGGACGGCTGGTCCCCGGAGGACTGTACTTTACGGTCCGATGTGGGTGTTCATGTGAATTGGCCGGCCATGCGGATCAATAAGGCCTGGTGGGAGAAGCGAACACCCGAAGAGCAGCAGAAAGCAACCAACAAAAATCTGCAAAAGCTGGAGGACTTGCTTAAAGATGTCCGGGCCTATGCCGCCGCCAAAGCTGCCGGTACCCAAAAAGGCACGGATGCAAATCTTGAGGCCATGCTGCCCGTTTTGAGCAAGGAGATCCCGGTTTACGTTCATGCAAACCGGCTGGCACAGATCGAAGCTGCCGTGAACTGGAGCCTGAAAGAGGATCTGCGCATGGTACTGGTGGGCGGCGGTGACAGCTGGCGGGTAACGGACTTGCTGAAGGCGAACAATATCCCGGTGATCTGTCAGAATCCCCTTTCAATGCCCTTGCGGCGCTGGGGTAAATACGATGAGAAATTTACCTTGCCCGCAAAATTATCTGCCGCCGGAGTGTCCTTCTGTATAACAACGTCCAATACCTATTCCAACCAGCGGAATCTCCCCTATGAGGCTTCGATGGCCGCTGCCTTCGGATTGTCACGGGATGAAGCTCTGAGAGCCATCACCCTTTCCACAGCGGAAATTCTCGATATCGCCAACCGAGCGGGCAGCCTGGAAGTCGGAAAAGATGCCACCCTCTTTATTGCGGATGGAGATATACTCGAGATTCCGACCCGGGTGACGCAAGCTTTTATACAGGGCCGCCCGGTTGACCTGGAAGATAAACAAAAAAAATTGCGGGATAAGTACACAGAAAAATACAGACGCCTGGGAATTTACGGATCCGGAAAATAAGAAGCTGCAAAACCGCCCCGGGAGTCTTGCAGCGTCCCACCCAGTCAACCCCTTCCGTACGACAGAAGATGCCGTTATCCATAATGATGCAATCAGGGATTAAGAGCCCTTACGATTACACATAAGCGAAATGTCATACTAAGTGACATTGAGTTTATTCAGATAATATTGTCCTAAAGAGTGTGCGGGTGTGATAAATTTCGGGGCTGGCAGAAGCATTTTTTTTTACGTTTCATTATTCGTAACTCTGTTAAGAGTTGATAAATAAATTTGGATTTATTAATTGAAGGAAAGATTTATGCCTGAAAAAAGGAAAATGGTCACCATCGACGGTAACGAAGCCGCGGCGTATGTGGCCCATAAAACCAATGAAGTTTGCGCGATTTATCCCATAACACCCTCTTCGAACATGGGGGAATGGGCGGATGCCTGGTCAACCCAGGGCAGAAAAAATATTTGGGGGACCATCCCCTCGGTCATCGAGATGCAGAGCGAGGGCGGTGCCTCCGGCGCGGTTCACGGTGCCCTTCAGACCGGTGCCCTCACGACAACCTTCACGGCGAGTCAGGGTCTGCTGCTGATGATCCCGAATATGTACAAAATTGCCGGAGAACTCACCTCCACTGTGTTTCATGTTTCCGCCAGGACCATTGCCACACATGCTCTTTCAATTTTCGGAGATCATTCGGATGTCATGGCCACGCGTCAAACCGGATTTGCCATGCTGGCTGCGGCCAGCGTTCAGGAAGTCATGGATTTTGCCCTGATTGCCCAGGCGGCTACGCTGAAGTCACGACTGCCCTTTATCCACTTTTTTGACGGGTTCCGGACTTCACACGAAGTGATGAAGATTGAACAGCTTAGCGAAGCAGACATCCGCAGCATGATCGATGATGACCTGGTGATTGCCCACCGTAACCGGGCATTGACTCCTAACGAACCGGTACTCCGGGGTACCGCTCAGAATCCCGATGTATTTTTCCAGGCCCGGGAGACGGTGAATCCGTATTACAGCGCTACGCCTGACATTGTACAGGAGACCATGGACGAGTTTGGCAGGCTTACGGGACGGCAGTATCATTTATTTGACTACGTCGGTTCCCCAACCGCAGAACGGGTCATCGTATTAATGGCTTCGGGTTGTGAAGCCGTTCACAATACGGTGGAATATCTCAATCAATTCGGTGAAAACGTGGGTGTTTTGAAAGTGCGCCTTTATCGTCCCTTCTCCATGACTCACCTTCTGGCAGCGTTCCCCAAAACGGTGAAAACTATTGCCGTGCTGGACCGCACCAAAGAGCCCGGTGCTCCGGGCGAACCGCTCTACCAGGATATCACGACAGCTCTGTCGGAGGCCCGGGGAAAGGCAGATTTTCCCTTCGAGGATATGCCCATGATCGTCGGGGGCAGATACGGACTTTCATCCAAAGAATTCACGCCGGCCATGATCAAGGGAATTTACGATGAGCTGAAAAGTGAGTCTCCTAAAAACCATTTCACCATCGGAATTAAGGATGATGTGACGCATACCAGTCTGACTTATGACCCGGCGTTCACCCTGGCGGATGATAAGGTCTTCAGGGGCATTTTCTTCGGACTTGGTTCTGACGGGACGGTAGGCGCCAATAAAAACTCCATCAAGATTATCGGTGAAGGTACGGAGAATTATGCCCAGGGCTATTTTGTCTATGATTCCAAAAAATCCGGTAGTACGACCATCTCCCATTTACGCTTCGGAGAAGACCCCATAAAATCTCCCTATTTGATCGATCGGGCAAATTTTGTGGCTTGTCACCAATTTGAATTGCTGAATACTTTCGATATTTTAAAATATGCCATTCCGGGTTCCACTTTTCTTTTAAATACACCTTACGCCAAGGATGATATCTGGTCAAAGCTGCCCCGGAACGTCCAGAAACAGATTGTTGAGAAAAAGCTGAAGTTTTACGCCATCAACGCCATCGAAGTAGCCCGCAAAACCGGTATGGGAGTGCGCATCAACACCATCATGCAGACCTGTTTCTTTGCCCTCTCCGGAATTCTGCCGAAGGATGAATCCATCCGCATGATCAAAAAATACATCGAAAAGACTTACGGCAAAAAAGGCGATCTCGTAGTACAGAAAAACTATGATGCCGTGGACCAGTCCCTGGCGCATCTTTTTGAAGTGGATGTGCCCGATCTGGTGACGGGTGTGGATGTCAAATTTGGCGTGGTCCCGGACATGGCTCCCGAATTCGTGAAAAACGTGACGGCACAGATCATAGCCGGACTGGGAGACGACCTGCCGGTGAGTTCTCTCCCCAATGACGGAACGTTTCCCACCGCCACGACCCAGTGGGAAAAACGTAACATTTCTTCGGAGATACCCGTCTGGAATCCCGACATCTGCATTCAGTGCAATAAATGTGCTTTTGCCTGTCCCCACGCCGTTATTCGAATGAAAGTGTACGATGGCGTGCTGCTGGACCAGGCCCCTGAAACCTTCAAATCCACAAGGGCCCGGGGCAAAGAATGGAGCCCTGAAGACGTATATACCCTGCAGGTTGCCCCTGAGGATTGCACAGGCTGCGCCATCTGTGTGGATGTCTGTCCGGTGAAAGATAAATCCAATGTCAGTCTGAAAGCCATCAACATGCGGGAGCAAATTCCCCTGCGGGAGACGGAAAGAGCCAATTGGAACTATTTTCTGGAAATTCCCGAAGTCAACAGGGACAAAGTTGCGCATAATACTGTCAAAGGTTCTCAGCTCCTGCGTCCGCTCTTTGAGTTTTCCGGCGCCTGTGCGGGCTGCGGTGAAACCCCCTATGTCAAGCTGGCCACACAGTTATTCGGTGACCGCATGATCGTTGCGAATGCTACCGGCTGCTCCTCAATTTATGGCGGTAATCTCCCCACGACCCCCTGGGCAAAAGATGAAACCGGACGGGGACCGGCCTGGTCAAATTCCCTGTTTGAGGACAATGCGGAATTCGGACTCGGTTTTCGTCTGACCATCGATAAACACACTGAATACGCCCGTGAGCTGCTCACACGCCTGAAAGGTGACCTCGATCCGGAACTTGTGGAGAAAATCCTCGGAGCAGATCAATCCGATGAGCCTGGTGTTTTTGAACAGCGCCAGCGAGTGGAAAAATTAAATGAACTGCTGGCCGGGATGACCTCTTCCGCTGCCAAGCAGCTGCTTTCAGTCTCAGAAAATCTGGTGAGAAAAAGCGTCTGGATCATGGGCGGTGACGGCTGGGCCTATGATATCGGTTACGGCGGGCTGGACCATGTCCTGGCCTCGGGAAGAGATGTAAATGTTCTGGTTCTGGATACGGGTGTGTATTCCAACACCGGCGGGCAGGCATCCAAAGCGACACCTCTCGGTGCTGTTGCTAAATTTGCCGCATCCGGCAAGGAACTGAATAAAAAAGATCTCGGTATGATGGCCATGAGCTACGGCGGCGTCTATGTGGCGCAGATCGCCATGGGTGCCAGTGACGCCCAGACGGTAAAGGCCTTCATCGAAGCTGAATCCTTCAATGGGCCCTCGCTCATTATCGCCTACAGCCACTGCATCGCCCATGGGTTCAATATGGAAAAAGGAATGGAGCAGCAGAAGGCGGCCGCCGAAAGCGGGAACTGGCTGCTCTACCGGTATGATCCCCGGCGCAGGGCAGAGCATAAGAACCCGCTGATTCTGGATTCGAAACGACCGAAAATTTCCGTGAAAGACTATGCCTACAACGAGACCCGCTTCAACATGCTGTCCAAATACATGCCGGACCGTGCCCGGGACCTCATGCAGAAGGCCGATAAGGCAACCCGGGAGAATTATGAGTACTATCAGAGTCTGGCTGCCATTAAATTTGATAAAGAAGAATAGGGATTGATCGATGAACAGATTAAAAACAAAATACCTGGGGTTTGAACTTGACAGTCCGCTGGTGCCCTCGGCCTCTCCGCTGTCCAGAGATGTCGATACGGTAAAACGGCTCGAAGACGCCGGTGCGCCGGCCATTGTCATGTATTCTCTTTTTGAGGAAGAAATCCACCATGAGGATGCTGAACTTGAGCATTATCTGACGAACGGCAGCCACAGTTATGCCGAGGCAATGTCCTATTTCCCGGAGCCTGTTGAGACGCTGGAAGGCGCCGAAAAATATATTACCCAGATCCAGTTACTGAAAAAAGCAGTTGAGATTCCCGTTATCGCAAGTCTCAACGGCGTGTCGGTCAGCGGCTGGATGCAGTACGCCAAAAAGATTGAAGACGCCGGTGCGGACGCACTGGAACTGAACGTTTACTACATCCCCACCGATCAGAGCATGTCCGGGACCGATGTGAAGAATCTTTATGTGGAATGTCTGCAGGAAGTCAAAAAACACTGCCGGATTCCCGTCGCTATGAAGATCAGCCCTTACTTCAGCGCACTGCCGTCCTTTGCAAAACGTCTTCAGGATGAGGGAGCCGACGGTCTGGTGATGTTCAACCGCTTCTATCAGCCGGATATCGATCTTGAAAAGCTGGAAGTCTCAACGCGGATTAACCTCAGTACTTCCGATCACATACGCCTGCCGCTGCGCTGGATCGCAGTGCTGCGGGGACAGTTACAGCTTAGCCTGGGAGCCTCTTCCGGAGTGCACACTGCCAAGGATGTTCTCAAACTCACCATGGCCGGCGCCGATGTGACCATGATGGCCACGGCACTCCTGCAGAATGGTCCGAAGCACCTGAAAAAAATACGAAAAAAACTCATCGAATGGATGGATGAAAATGAATATGAGAGCCTGGAACAGATGCGGGGCAGTATGAGCATGCAGAATGTTTCCGACATGGGAGCTTTCATGCGGGGCAATTACATCAAAATGCTCCGGGAGTTCAAGGTTCATGCATAGATGTTAGTTCACACAGCAAAAAAGTCCGGTGGTTGCCGGACTTTTTTGTTTTCGGGCAGCATAAAATATTTTGTGCAATGGGTGGGACCCGCCGGAAATAACGCCTTACTGATTTGATTCTCATTCCAACGCTATCTTGCAGCCTCATTCGCCGTCCAACTGATGGCTGCCAGTTTCCACTGTCCTTCAATTCTTTGCCAGACCCCCAGATACTTGCCCTCACTGCGGATTTGTTCACCGGCTATCTCCAGTACCATATAGCTTCTGCCGTCGAAATATCCCAGATCACCTGAAGCAGCGACGACAATCGTATCCGCTTTCCCGGATATCTCCCGGTAGGGAAGCTTGAACCATTGCTGTTCATAAAACCGCTTTATAGCTTCCCGTCCGACAATAGGCGCAAAGCCCGGCGGTTGAAAGACAGCCCGGGGCGCAATGAGTGCCATGGCACCGTTCAGATCCCTCTGTTCCTCTGCCTGTAACAATGCCCGGTCAGCCTGGCGGATCTGCTTTGCCAGGGCGCCGTTATTAACTGAAAGATCTCCTTTTCCACAACAGGCGACAACCAGAGCCGCGGCAGCAGCCAGCAGACTATAGACGAATATACGCTTCATAACAGATTTCCTCCCTTTGGTTTTTCTCCCTTCGGATATCAGTAACACCAGCTGCCAACCCACCCTGCCGATTGGAGCACATTACTCGATAAAAATATATGACTTGATTCAGCACTTATAATTTGATGGTTACGCTGTTTCCACAGAGTCAGGCGAAGCATATTGTCGGGTTTTGTCATCCGCGGAGATTACCACAGACCCCAATCTCTGTTCCGTCTCTACTCTCCGATGCGCTTCGGCAGCCTGCTCAAACGAATAGATTTTATCGACGACGGATCTAATTTTGCCCTCTTCAATCATTCCCCTGAGGTCCAGCAGTTCTTGCTCCGTTTCTCCGGCAAAGGCAAAGATCACTTTCTTATCGGTGAACTTCGATGTAAGGACAGCTCTCAGCATATCGGATAAACGGGGATTCCCAATGAGATAGCGCCCCTTTGGGTTAAGTGCTTTTACGCATCGGGTGTAGGAACTTTTGGCAACCATGTTGAAAATCACATCATAGGTTTGACCGCTTTTTGTGAAGTCCTTTTTAGTATAATCGACAAAATGATCAGCCCCGATCCGGCGTAGCATTTCCTCCTTGACTGTATTGTCAACTGCCGTCACCTCTGCCCCCATTGCTTTGGCAATCTGCACCGCAAAAGTACCGATACTGCCACCTGCACCGTTTACCAATACCTTTTCCCCGTTTTGGATTTTCGCCTTTCTCATGAAATGAAGGGCATTCAACCCGCCCAGAGGTACCGCTGCCGCCTCTTCAAAGCTCAAATTGGCCGGCTTGTGTACAAGCGTGTAGCCCGCCGGCAGGCATACGTATTCACCATACGCGCCCAACCGCAGCTTGGCAGACCCGAAAATCTGATCCCCAACCTTGAACCTTGAGACGGCTTTGCCGACGGATTCAACCTCACCTGCAAGATATCCTCCCAGTATGGGTTTCCTGGGTTTAAAAAGCCCCAAAGCAATTCGCATAGGCAGCCAGACCCACTTCACCTGAAATTTGAAACTCCGTAATTCACAGTCGGTCTTCGTTGCTTCTGCGGCACGAACTTTTATCAGGATTTCATCGTCCCTGGGTGCGGGTTTTTCAACCTCTTTAACCTGAAGAACATCCGGTGATCCGTATTTTGCATATACAATCGCTTTCATACATTTACATTATTATCTTCATTGGTGTCTGCAAGGCAAATAACCTCATCGTAAAAACAGTTGCCTGAGTGGAGCCCGTTGACAATGTTCATAGAGAGGAAAAAAGTTATTTGGAGATTGTTCGTCTATAAACGAATAGCCAAATTGTTGAACACCCTCAAAAGAAATGTAGTGATGCGTTGTTTGACATTCGGGAATGATCATCAAACAATTTCAAGATGGAGTTTTTTGCCTAGGGCTTTAATATATTTTTCTAATGTTGATAATCGAATATCTTCTGCATGATTCTCTATCCTTGAGATAGCCGATTTTCCAGTTTGAAGTTTCTTCGCAACTTGTTCTTGAGTTAATCCTACTGCTTTGCGGGATTGACGTAATAGTACTCCAATTTTAAAATTCTCATAACCACTCTCATATCCAAGTGCAAAATCAGTATCTTCCTTTTTTCTTTTTGCAATGTATTTCTTTAAATCACTCATATTTCTGTGTCCTTTCAAGAAAATCACTCTTGCTATTTTCTGCTAATTTTATTTCTCTAATTGGAGTTTTTTGAGACTTTTTTATAAAACCGTTTGTCAAAACAACAAATCTGTTCCCATACATAAATCCAAGTAAACATATAATATCATTACCAAGCCTTACTCTCACTTCCCAAATATTTTTAGAACGCGGCGCTAGCTTTTGAAATAATTTGAAGGGTCTGACTCCAATTCTTCCACTAATTTTAATACCAAGGTTACTTTTTGAGCATATTTAAAAGGTAAAGAAGAAAGGAAATCCTCAATGGGACTTTTACCATTTACTGTTTTATAAAATAGGATTTCTTTCATATTACAAAGTATACATATATGTTAACCCCGTGCAAGAAATAAATAGTATAAAACACATCAATCTAATGGATAAAATAGTCGGCTTGAAATGTAGTGTAAAATTCTCAAAAACAATCCGGTGCCCGTACAGATTCCTTAAACCAAAAAACCGCAGGAATCCCAGCGGGAAAGGCCTTCGATTGTCTTGTGTGAAAATTACCGGATACGCTATTCATGACTATATTGAGTGGTTACTTCCTTTTTAAACAGAACTAAATTATAACCTAATGGGATTTATTTCCTAATACAGAAATTCGGGTGTCCGCCTGCTAACTCTATAATCGTTGAAAATAGAACCTGCCTCCAGCGGCCAGGTCCGGCACACCCTGCCCGCCGGTTTAAAATTAAGTTGTCTCTTCCGGCTGACAGGGGATAATTTCAGGGGTCCGATATCATCGTTTTATTTGAGATATGGTCTCAATTAAAGGACAACGATAAGTTAACCCGGCTCTCGCCTCAAGGAGAGTCGTTGACCCGGATCAGGAGAACCAAAGTAAGTATGCCGAAAAATTATACAGACAAGAATCCCGGAGAAACCCGGGACTGGCTGGAGTCCCTGCAGGCCCTTGTGGAGGCGGAAGGACTCGAGCGCACCCATTTCATTCTGGATAAACTCCTTGACAGCGCCCGCCGCCTCGGCTGCCGGATGCCCTACAGTCCGAACACGGCCTATTTGAACACGATCCCCGTTTCCCGGCAGAAACCTTTTCCCGGTGACCGCGAGATCGAGCGGCGCATCAAGTCCATCATCCGCTGGAACGCCATGGCCATGGTGGTGAAGGCCAACCGTGAGAATCACGGGATCGGCGGTCATATTTCCTCCTATGCTTCGGCGGCAACCCTGTATGAAGTGGGGTTCAATCACTTTTTCCGCGGACCCGACGACCCGTCCGGAGGGGATTTGATCTTCTTCCAGGGACACACTTCGCCCGGCATCTATGCCCGGGCCTACCTGGAAGGACGCTTATCCGGCAGCCAGCTGCATAATTTCCGCCGGGAACTCAGCGCAAAAGGCGGGCTTCCGTCATATCCCCATCCGTGGCTGATGCCGGATTTCTGGCAGTTCGCCACGGTTTCCATGGGTCTTGGTCCCATCATGGCCATCTATCAGGCGCGGTTCATGCGCTACCTCATCGACCGGGGCCTCGCGGAAGATACCGGCCGCAAAGTCTGGGCCTTTCTTGGCGATGGCGAGATGGATGAGCCTGAAGCCCTGGGCGCCATTACCCTGCCTTCCCGGGAACAGCTGGACAATCTCATTTTCGTCGTCAACTGTAATTTGCAGCGGTTGGACGGTCCGGTGAGGGGGAACGGCAAGGTGATCCAGGAACTGGAAGGCGCCTTCCGGGGCGCCGGCTGGAATGTGATCAAAGTCGTCTGGGGCTCAGACTGGGATCCGCTGCTGGAGAAGGACAAATCGGGACTGCTGGCAAAGCGTATGGACGAGATCGTGGATGGAGATTCCCTGAAATACATTGTGGAGGATGGTGCGTATGTCCGCCGGCACTTTTTCGGAAAGTACCCCGAACTATTAAAAATGGTGGAGCATCTCACAGATGACGAAGTCTGGAAACTGCGCCAGGGAGGGCATGATCCCGCCAAGGTCTATGCGGCCTATGCCGAAGCGGTGGCCCATAAGGGTCAGCCCACCGTGATTCTGGCCAGAACCATCAAGGGCTACGGCCTCGGTGAAGCGGGTGAAGGACGGAATATTACCCACTCCCAGAAAAAGCTCAATGAAAAAGAACTCCTCTATTTCAGATCGCGGTTCAATATTCCTCTGTCGGACGAAGACTGCATCAAGGCGCCTTTCTTCAAACCGGAAGCCGACAGCGCCGAGATGGCGTATCTCCAGGAACGGCGCCGGAAATTGGGGGGCTATCAACCCATCCGTCTTGAGCGGGCCGAACCTACCAAAGTCCCGGAGTTGAAAAGCTTCAAATCTCTGCTGGGCGGCTCCGGAGACAGGGAGTTTTCTACGACGATGGCCTTTGTCAGACTGCTTTCTCTGCTGACGAAAGATAAAGAGATCGGCAAATTTGTGGTACCCATCATTCCCGATGAGGGACGCACCTTCGGGATTGACCCTCTGTTCCGGCAGCTGGGAATTTATTCTCATGTGGGGCAGTTATACGATCCCGTGGACTCAGATCAGTACCTGTACTATCGTGAGGACCGGAAGGGACAGATCCTCGAAGAGGGGATCAGTGAAGCAGGCTCGGTTTCTTCGTTTATTGCCGCCGGTATGGCGCACAGCACCTACGGCATCAATATGATCCCGTTTTACATTTTTTACTCCATGTTCGGATTCCAGCGCATTGGTGATTTTATCTGGGCTGCCGCAGACATGCGTACCCGGGGATTTCTCATCGGAGGGACCTCGGGGAGAACCACCCTGGCAGGGGAGGGTTTGCAGCATCAGGACGGACACAGCCTGCTCACCGCGTCGGTTATTCCCAACCTGAAGGCGTATGACCCGGCCTTCGCCTACGAGATTGCCGTCATTGTGCAGGACGGTATGCGCAGGATGCATCAGGAGCAGCAGGATATCTTCTATTATATGACTGTCCAGAATGAAAATTACCGTCATCCCGATATGCCGGAGGCCGCGGAAGAAGGCATCCTCCGGGGCATGCACCGCCTTCAAAAGCATGACGGCAAAAGACTTAAAGTGCGCCTGCTGGGGAGCGGATCTCTGGTGAACGAGGTTCTCTCTGCCGCAAAGCTACTGGAAAAAGACTGGAATGTAAGTCCGGAAGTCTGGAGCGTGACGAGTTACAGCGAATTGAGAAAAGAAGCTGAAGATGCCCGACGCTGGAACCATCTGCATACGGGATCCGAACCGAAAAGATCATGGCTGGAAACCTGTCTGTCCGACTGCAGTTCACCGGTGATCGCGGTCTCCGACTATGTTAAACTGGTTGCAGAACAGATCTCGGCCTATCTGCACTGTCCGGTGGTGGCGCTGGGTACGGATGGTTTTGGCCGCAGCGATACGAGAGAAGCTCTGAGAACATTTTTTGAAATAAACCGCTATTACATCGTCCTGGCCGCCCTGAATGCCCTGTACCGGGACGGGAAAATTGAGCAGTCAGCAATTGTAAAAGCAGTTAAAAAATACGGGATTGAGATTGATAAACCCAATCCGGTGACCCAATAGCGCAATAAAAACAGATGTCAGGAGAATTAAATTGGTAAAAGAGATATTGCTTCCCGAAATCGGAGAAGGGATTGATTCGGTGGAGATCAGTGAAATCTCTGTGAAGTCCGGAGATACCGTAAAGGTGGATGATGTGATCCTGGTGCTCGAATCGGAAAAAGCCACCATGGAAATACCAGCCGAGCAGGCCGGTATCGTACAGGAAATTTTTGTTAAAGCAGGAGATTCGGTTGCCCCGGGAACTCGTATCATGACCCTCGATGTGGCCGGGGCCGACGACCCAGCACCAACAGTGAACGACGAGCAGTCTGCTCAACCCATGCCGCAGCCTGAAGAAACGATTCCCGAAAAACTACCGGTGATTCCCGATAAAATGCCTGCGGCAGCCGTCCCTGAGCAGTCGGTACCGGCAGCTCCTGCCGGACTCTCAAGCAGTTTACCTCTGGCCAGTCCAGCCGTGCGGAAATTTGCCCGGGAATTGGGCTGCGACATCAGTCTGGTAAAAGGAACCGGTACTAAAAACCGGATCACCAAACAGGATGTGCAGGATTTCATCAAAAACGCCTTAGCGGGTTCTCATGAAGTGTCCGATGTTGATTTTTCACGCTGGGGAGAAGTTGAGAGTCTCCCGTTAAACCGTATCCGCCGCCTTACCGGAACCGCCATGAGCCGGTCATGGAACAGCATTCCCCACGTCACCCAATACGACAAAACCGATATTACTGAATTGTTAGAGTTTACCCGTGTGCTGGGTCAATCCGGTGCAGATGATCAGGCAAAGATCAGTTTGCTGCCCTTCGTGATCAAAGCCCTGGTGCAGACATTAAAGGCATTCCCCGATTTTAACAGCTCTCTGGATTCACGGGGGGAGACTCTGATCCGGAAGAAATATTACCATATCGGCATTGCCGTTGATACTCCCGCAGGCCTCGTTGTACCGGTCATTAAAAATGCCGACCGGCTGGATCTGAAAAGTCTGAACCGGGCCCTAGGGGATGTCAGCCAGCGTGCCAGAGCCCGGAGACTCAAACCCGATGAACTGCAGGGAGCAAGTTTTACCGTCACCAGTCTGGGAGGAATAGGGGGGACCTGGTTCAGTCCCATCGTAAATTCTCCCGAAGTTGCCATTCTCGGAATCAGCCGCTACCGTACTGAGGCGGTCTGGGAAAAGGGTCAATTCGTCCCCCGGACTCTCCTGCCGTATTCACTTTCTTACGACCACCGTGTCATCGACGGCGCCTGGGCCGCCCGCTTTACCGGACAGCTGGGGAAGTTGCTGGAAAATTTTACCGACATCAAAGATCTGAACCTCATTTAGCGAATAGATTATGAAAAAAATAAACACAGAAGTTGCCGTCATCGGCGCAGGTCCGGGCGGCTATGCGGCAGCCTTCCGGGCTGCTGACCTGGGGAAGTCCGTGACTCTGATTGATAAAAATGCCGATCTTGGCGGCGTTTGCCTGAACCGGGGCTGTATTCCTTCAAAAGCGCTGCTTCATCTGGCCAGGGTGCTGCGCGAGGCGGAGGACGCCGGCAAAATGGGCATCAGTTTTCAAGCGCCGGAGATTGATCTGGAAAAGGTGAAAAGCTGGAAAAATAGGGTTGTCACCCGTTTGAATAAAGGTGTGGCCCACCTGGCGAAACTGCGCAATGTGACAGTGGTCAGGGGAACAGCGCGGTTTGGCTCCGCCGCGGAACTCACGGTAGAAACGGCTGAGGGAGAGTTGAAGCTTGGTTTTGATCACTGTATCATCGCCACGGGGTCACGTCCGGCCTGGCTGCCAAATTTACCAAAACCCGATGACAGGTTAATGGATTCAACCGGTGCTCTGGAATTGGCCTCGATTCCGCAGCGTTTACTGGTCATCGGCGGGGGATATATAGGACTGGAACTGGGTTCAGCATATCAGGCCTTTGGAGCAGAGGTGAGCGTGGTGGAATTCATGCCAACACTGCTGCCCGGTGCCGATGCCGACCTTGTAAAACCTCTGCAAGTGCAGCTGAAAAAGAGCTTTTCCCGTATTCTGCTGTCCACTAAAGTAACGGCCGTTGTCCCAAAATCGAATTGCCTCACGGTAACACTCAGCGATGGGGGTGAAAGTATCAACGAGGATTTTGATAAAATACTGGTCTCCGTAGGGAGACGACCGAACACTGATCGGCTTGGTCTGGAGAAGATCGGGGTCGGAATTTCAGATCGTGGGTTTATTATCACCGATGAAAAAAGACAGACGAATATCCCGGGTATCTATGCCATTGGCGATATTACCGGTGACCCGATGCTGGCGCATAAAGCCACTGCCGAGGGCAAGGTCGCTGCCGAAGTCATTGCAGGACTGCCGGCGGCCTTTGATCCGGCAGCAATCCCCGCCGTCATTTTCACGGACCCCGAAATCGCCTGGGCCGGGCTTACCGAAACCCGTTGCCAGGAAATGAATATCCCCTATCAAAAAGCTGAATTCCCGTGGTCCGCCAGCGGCAGAGCCCTGACACTGGGGCGGAGTGAGGGTAAAACCAAAGTGCTGGGATCACCTGAGACCGGCCGGATTCTCGGTATCGGTATTGTGGGTCCCGGTGCCGGCGACCTCATTGCCGAGGGTGTACTGGCCATGGAAATGGGGGCTGACATGGAGGATGTAGGGCTGACAATCCATCCTCATCCCACACTTTCCGAGACCATCGGAAATGCCGCCGAAGTCTTCACGGGATCGGTCACCGATCTGCCGGCACAATAACGAAAACCGGCAGTCGTCTTTTATGCCCGTCTGAAAAGAGTGTATCAAACTCATAATTCGACAACCTGATCAATTTATAATTAGGAGTCCGGATGAGATGAAGGCGGAATAGTCATCAGATATAACAATTTTCGGGACCCTGGCTGATGAGGAAAGGCGGTCGATCATACACTTTAAATGAAATTGCCAGATTTTCCTTGGTTTTATAAGTAGTTAGTTCCTAAAATTACTTCTGTTTAAAGGTATAAACCAGCCCGTTATGTTCTGCTATGAGATATTTCCTACGTGAATCAACGATCAAATATTCTATAACAACAGTTGGAAAAAAAATTCCAGGGAAGGGGATACCCTTAAACCGGAAGCTGCCGATTTGAGTGCATCGGTCAACCGGCAGTGATAACAAACCGATGTTTGAAAAATAAAGAAAGATGAATTAATGAAATTATATGTTGGAAATCTGTCCTGGCAATCTACGGAAGCCGATTTAACTGATCTATTTGCTGCACACGGAACCGTGGACAGCGCAAGTATAATTACGGACAGAAATACGGGCCGGAGCAAAGGTTTTGGATTTGTTGAAATGAATGACAATTCTGAAGCAGAAGCTGCCATCAAGGCTCTTGATGATACTGAATTTGGCGGACGCAATATCAAAGTAAATGAAGCCCGCCCGCGCGAAGACCGCCCACGCCGTCCCCGCTGGTAACCTGATTCTATCATACCCCGCTGTTCGCAGCGGGGTATTTTCCCACCTGTTTTTCACATAATCCGATTGAATGGATTATAAACATTTCCTTGGATTGTCAAAATAAATCCACCTAAATTTCCAAGCTTTTTATGAAATTAAAAATTAACCTTTGATTCTCTAATTTCTTGAGTAAGGGAACGAAAAAATGGCAGTACCAAAACGAAAAATATCCAAAACCCGAGGCCGGAAAAGACGCACACACTGGAAAGCCTCCACACCGCAGATTGGTGTTTGTCCGCAATGCAATTCACCCAAATTACCTTATCATGCCTGCCCTGAATGTGGGTACTACAAAGGCCGCCCGGTTATTTCTGTAAAAGGGGCCTAATTCCACAAAATATATGAGGATCGCCTTAGATGCCATGGGCGGTGACAATGCTCCCCGGTCAACGGTCGGAGGTGCAATCGACTATCTCAATACCTACGGAGAGGACGCCGCTGATGTGATCCTGGTGGGGCGGGAAGATTCGATCAAACCGCTTCTGAAAAACAACTCTTTCCCGGCTGAAAAATTGACCGTCATCCATGCACCCGACCTGGTTACCATGGACGATAAGCCCGCAAAAGTCCTGCGCACTAAACCGAACTCCTCTCTGGTTATGGCCATCCAGTTACTGAAATCAAAAGAGGCCGAAGCCGTTATCAGCGCCGGTAATACAGGGGCCCTGCTGGCGACATCGCTCTTTAGTCTGGGCATGATCAAGGGCATCAAACGACCGGCTTTTGCACCGCATATTCCGGGACCGGAGGGCGGTTTTATCCTTTGTGATGTTGGCGCAAACGCCGATGCGAAACCTCAAAATCTGGTTCAATTCGGCATTATGGCCAGCGCTTATCTTGAGCATCTTGACGGGAATGATAACCCAACGGTCGGCCTGCTGAATATCGGCATCGAGGAAAATAAAGGCAATGAATTGACCCTTGCCGCTTATCCGCTCATGAAGGAACATCTGCCGAATTTTATCGGAAACATCGAAGCGCGGTATATTCTTGACGGTCAGGTCGATGTCGTTGTCTGCGATGGTTTTGTCGGCAATACGGTTTTAAAATTCATTGAGGGGGTGACCTCGAATATGAAACAGTGGTTGATCAATACGATCAAGACACAGCCGAATGCAGCTGAACTCTCCAACCTCATGCAGCCCATCTTTTCTGAAATGACGAAACAGCTGGATTATGAAGAATTTGGCGGCACCCACCTGCTCGGCATCAGTGCCCATGTTCTGAAAGCTCACGGCGATTCGACCCCGAGGTCTATCAGCAGGACACTTTATACGGCTCAGAAGGCCTACCATGAAAACCTGATCCAGGATATAACACGACGCATCGCACTGCACACCATAGAAGATTAACTGATGAACGACCCAAGTCATAAATTACTGGCAGACATCACCGCGGTTGGCATGTATGTTCCGCCCCGCGTATTATCCAATTTCGATCTGGAAAAAATGATCGATACAAGTGATGAGTGGATCAGAACCCGTACAGGCATTCGTGAACGGCACATTGTCAGTAAGGGGCAGGCCACCTCGGATATGGCTGCGAAAGCCGTCGAAGAACTGTTAAAAAACCGGGGCATTACCGCGGACGAGATAGACCTGATCATAGTGGGTACGGTCACTCCCGACATGCTCTTCCCCTCCACGGCGGCACTGGTTCAGGATAAAATCGGTGCCGGCAAGGCCTGGGGTTTTGATGTCTCAGCAGGCTGTTCAGGATTTTTATTTTCACTCCAAACCGGCGCTCAATTCATCGAATCCGGGCGCTATCAGAAAGTGGTGGTGGTAGGGGCCGATACGATGAGTTCCATCGTTGATTACACCGATCGTAACACCTGTGTCCTGTTCGGAGACGGTGCCGGTGCCGTACTGCTCGAACCCTCGGAAAATGGCTACGGCATTATCGATTCTGCGCTCAAAATCGATGGCTCAGGCGGCAAATTCCTCCACATGAAAGCAGGCGGCAGCCTGATGCCTGCCAGTCACGACACAGTGGACCGGAAATTACACTACATCTATCAGGATGGAAAGTCAGTTTTTAAATTTGCCGTAAAAGGCATGGCGGATATCTCTTACGAAGTGGCCCGGAGAAATAATCTGACCGGCGATATGATCCGGCTGTTCATTCCCCATCAGGCCAATAAAAGAATCATCGACGCTGCCACGCGGCGGTTAAAGCTGGACGACGCCCGCGTATTGATCAATATCGATAAATATGCCAACACGACGGCAGCCACGATTCCCATCGGCATCTATGAAGCTTACCGCGACGGCAAACTGAATCAGGGTGATGATATTCTCATCGCTGCCTTTGGCGCCGGATTTACCTGGGGCGCGATTTATATTAAATGGGGATTGGCGGCCCGTGCCTAAAGTTTTTCTATTCCCCGGACAGGGTTCTCAATTTGTCGGTATGGGTAAAGACCTCGCCGACGAATCTCCTGCCAGAGATATCTATCGCCGGGCGCAGGAAATTCTGGGGTTCAACATTGCGGAGATCTCGTACTTTGGCCCCGAGGAAGCACTGAAACAAACGCAGAACACACAACCGGCCATTTTCGTCCACAGTGTGATACTGGACACATTATTGAAAACACGGGGAGAGACCCCCGTTGCCGCAGCCGGACACAGCCTGGGTGAATTCTCGGCTCTCGTTTCTGCAGGTGTGCTGAGTTTTGAAGATGCCCTGCGGATCGTAAAAGTCCGCAGCGAAGAAATGGCGCGGGCAGGTACTGTCGCACCGGGTAGTATGGCAGCAGTATTAGGGGCTTCCGATTCGCAGCTTGAGGAAATCTGTGACCAGGAGGGAATTGTCGTACCGGCAAATCTGAATGCACCGGGACAGGTTGTTATTTCAGGTGCAGTTGATGCGGTTCAAAACGCCATCGAAAAGGCCAAAAAACTCGGCATTCGCAGGGCCCTGCCCCTGAAGGTCTCGGGGGCCTTTCATTCTCCATTGATGCTTCCCGCCCGGAAGGCGCTTAAGGAAGTACTGGACACGGTTGTGTTCCATGAACCCGAAGTTCCCGTTTATCAGAATGTGACAGCCCGGCCTGCGCGGAACAAAGCGGAGATAAGAAAAAATCTGATCGATCAACTGGAAAACCCCGTGCGCTGGATGGAGATCATCAAGGCCATGAAATCGGACGGGTTCACCGATTTTCTTGAGGTCGGTCCGGGGAAAGTGCTGCAGGGATTGAATCGTCGGATTGATCGTGAACTCTCCATCAGGGGCGTGGGAACGCTGGAGGAGCTTAAAGCTTATGAAGTTTGATTTCACTCATAAAGTGGTGCTTGTGACCGGTGCATCAAAGGGTATCGGCAAAGAAACAGCAAAAAGATTTGCAGCTGCCGGAGCCCTTACCTGTCTTGTAAGCCGCTCAGAAGAAGCGCTTAAGACCGTGGCGGATGAGATCCGCAGCAGTGGCGGTCAGGCAGATGTCTATGCACTGGATGTGTCTTCCCTGGCCGGCTTTACGGAGGTTGTCACCCAGGTCGTGAAAACCCATGGCTCTGTGGATATTTTGGTCAACAATGCCGGGGTCACAAAAGACAATCTCATCATGCGCATGAAGGAAGAGGACTGGGACAAGGTCATTAATGTCAATTTAAAAGGCATTTTCAACGGTATCAAAGCCGTAACCCGTCCCATGATGAAGGCGAAACACGGGCGGATCATCAACATCTCTTCTGTGGTTGGTCTGATGGGAAATGCCGGGCAGTGCAATTACGCGGCAGCCAAAGCCGGCATTTTCGGCCTGACGAAAGCCGTCGCCAGAGAACTGGCCTCGCGCTCGATCACGGTCAACGCGGTCGCTCCGGGATACATTCAAACGGAGATGACTGAGATTCTCAACGAAAACGTTAAACAAGAATTAATGAAGAATATTCCACTGGGTCGTCTCGGCACACCGGAGGATGTGGCACATCTGGTGATGTTCCTGGCATCCGACGAAGCTGCCTACATCACGGGACAGACTTACAATGTTGATGGTGGAATGGTAATGCAATAAAAGGAAAGGATCGAAAAACATGTCAGAACAATTCGATAAAGTTAAAGAAGTTATCATTGATAAACTCGGTGTGGAAGACAGTAAGATCACCATGGATGCAAAATTCATCGATGATCTCGGTGCCGATTCACTGGATACAGTTGAACTCATCATGCAGTTTGAAGAAGAATTCAATATTGAAATTCCGGATGAAGATGCCGAAACGCTAACAACCGTCGGAGAAGCCGTAGAATATATCGAAAAGAAAATTGCCGAATAAGCCATGTCATCTCCCAGGGTAGTTGTAACCGGGATGGGAGTCCTGTCTCCCATCGGAAACACCATTGACGAATTCAGTTCGGCCCTGTCAGCCGGCAAAAACGGGATTGACAAGATCACCCTGTTTGATGCTGCCGGTTACAAGGCTCAGCTGGCAGGGGAGATCCGGAACTGCCGGTTTGAAGACTTTATCGATCCCAGAGATCTGAAAAAGATGGATCGGTTTACCGTCTTCGGCATGATTGCCGCACTGCAGGCGGTTGAACAGTCGGGCCTCCACGAGATGAATTCAAAGGATCGTGAAGATATCGGTGTGATCATCGGAGCCGGTGTGGGCGGAATCGAAACCTTTTCCGACAATTACGAACGGCTGCTGAAAAGTCCCCGGAGGGTTAGTCCCTTCTTCATCCCTATGATGATCTCCGATATCGCTGCGGGTCAGGTATCCATCAGGTATGGGTTCAAGGGACCCAACTATTCAGTTGTTTCAGCCTGTTCGAGCGCGACACATGCTATTGGCGATGCCTTCCGGATGATCAAGTACGGTGATGCCCATGCTATCGTCTGCGGCGGTGCTGAAGCGGCGGTTACCCCGATCTCTCTGGCGGGATTTGCCAACATGAAAGCCCTCACGACCAATCCTGACCCGGCCACCGCCAGCAGGCCCTTCGATGCCATGCGGGATGGTTTTGTCATGGGCGAAGGTGCGGGTATTCTGGTGCTGGAGGAGCTTGAACATGCCAGGGGGCGGGATGCTCATATTCTGGGAGAAGTCGTTGGTTATGGTGCCACCGGTGATGCCTATCATTTGACAACTCCGGCACCTGATGGCGAGGGCGCTGTCCGGGCAATGAAAAAAGCGCTGGCGGATGCCGGCCTCGAACCGGGGGATATTGATTATATCAACGCCCACGGCACTTCAACACCCTATAATGATAAAAATGAAACCGCCGCCATCAAAACGGTTTTCGGGGATGCAGCCCGGCACATGTACATCAGCTCCACCAAATCAATGACGGGCCACCTGCTGGGGGCTGCTGGGGGGATTGAAGCCATCGCCTGTCTGCTGGCAATCCGAGACGGGTTCGTACCCCCGACGATCAATTATGCACATCCGGACCCGGAATGCGATTTGAATTATGTCCCGAATCAAAAGATTGATACTCCCATCGGCACGGCCATGTCGAATACTTTTGGATTTGGCGGCCATAACGGAGTACTCCTTTTCAAAAAATGGGACTCTTAAGCCGGCTTTCCCTCGCCAGACACAGACGGTCAGGGGGCAGCGGGCAATTCAGAAAGCTGGAATCAAGGCTTAACTATAAATTTAAGGATCAGACTCTTTTAGAGACAGCCCTGACACACGGGTCACTGAACCACGATTCAAAAAATAATTATGAACGCATGGAGTTTCTCGGTGACGCCGTCATCGATGAAGTTCTGGCCTCCTGGCTGTATCTTAAATATCCCGACACCAGTGAAGGATTTTTAACCAAACGTCGCTCGTCGCTGGTTAACAAGCGCTTCCTGTACCGCATGGCCGAACATCTGACCCTGCCGGACTATATCAGGGTTGATCCGAGTGTCAATATGAATGAACGCAAGGTCGCCCTCAATATTGTGGGAGATGTTTACGAATCCATTGTGGGAGCCATTTATCTGGACGGTGGACCGAAATCCGCCCGAAAATTTATCCGGCAGTCTCTCATATCTCACGCCTCAGAGGCCAATTACAATTCAAATTACAAAGGCACTTTAATAGAATACTGCCACCGAAAACACTTCCGGGGCCCCACCTTTAAGGTGGTCTCCGTAAAAGGTCCCGAGCACCGCAAAACCTTTCAAATTTCCGTCATTATCGATGATGAAAAGGAATTCATAGGGTCGGGAAACAGTAAAAAAGAGGCGGAGCAAAATGCTGCTAAAAAGGCCTTAGATGCATTTCAGTAAATTGTCCTAATTTATTCCCGGAATTATCAGGTCGAAACTCACCGCAGAACCTGATTACCCTTATTTTTCACTGTAAAGGATCGGAGGGAATAATGTCTGTTTCACACCGCGCTCTCATTTTCATTTTAACCCTGCTGGCAACCTGCTCTTTCAGCACTGCCCAGGAGTTTTCCCCGGGACCCTACGGCACGGGTTATACCGATATTGCCGGCCCTTTCTTTCTGCCGGATCTAAATGCAACCATCAGCGGAGACGTGAACTTTGATGACGTGCTCAATGTCCAGGATATCATCATTGTAGTGGGTGCCGTCCTGGGTATCAATGAGTTGAATGATGAGCAATTCCAAGAGGCTGACACCAATGGCGACGGGGTCATCGATATTCTGGATATCGTCTCTTTTGTGAATATGGTGCTGTACCCTCAACCGCCCGGCTGGGATTTTGAAACAAACTGGAACGGCGAAGAGAGTTATATTTTCATCCACTATTCTGCAATGGTGGGCACTTCACCCGCTTTATGGGCCTCCAATACCAAACAGGAATTGCTGGACAATTCACCCTTGAATGTACATTATTTTTTCCTCTCAGATAATTTCACCTATATGGCGGATGTGGCAAATATGCAGAGTGAATTTGACGCCATCCTCGAAAACTTCTCTCCCGGGTTGCAGGAGCACTGGCGGACACATCTGCACTTCGTTCCCGTGCGATCCAACAACCTGGGGAACTGGATCAGCGATACGATTTACGGAAAATATGCTTTTGGCATCGACCGCTTCCAGCGCATCCGGGAAGTCGGTTACCTGGGGAATCCTAACGGTTTTACCGGGACTTATCTCAGCTACCTGGCGCATGAGGCCATCCAATACAATCACCAATGGGACCTGTTCGGGACGGTTGACCCGGCGATGACGGAGATTGCCCTGTTTGACAGTGTCCTTTACAGCGGAGGCTGGTCACCAACGATCACCTCGAATATCATATTGCCGGACGATGCTGTCTTATCGACCTACACCAAGATGGAGGTGGAAGCCTATATGGCCTGTGCCGGCTATCTGGACGACAACTGCGATGACTACGACCGCATTGCCAAGCTAAAAGTCTGCGGAGCAGATGGTTCGGACTGTAAAGAAATTGCCCGCTGGATCACACCCTTCGACCGGCAGCCCCATTTTCTCACGGATATTACGCCGTATCTTGCTGCCCTGAGACCCGGTGGAGAGAGGCAGTTCAAATTCACAATTTCCGGCTGGCCGAACAGCATAATTTTCATCAAGCTGAGGTTTTTTGCAGATGAAACCCCTGAAGAGACTCCCTTCGAGATCATCCCGCTGTGGAATCAAACCCGCAGTTTTAACGAAGATTATAATAATGCTTTCGATCCGATTATCTTTCAGGTGCCTGAGAATGCCGTTAAAGTACAGTTTGTCTCTTATATAACTGGGCACGGGATGGCCTGTGATGTGGGTAACTGTGCCGAGTTCTGTAATTCGGGACATCTATTCGAAATCAACGGGGGCGTGGGCACTTTTCAGAAAACACACCCCGAAGCCGGAACCCTGACCCACTGTATGGATCTGGAGCAAATCGCTGCCGGTGTCATTCCGAACCAATGGGGTACCTGGGGCTATGGCCGGGCCGGTTGGTGCCCGGGCTGGGAAGTAGAACCTTTTATTCAGGATATTTCGGAGTGGATCTTTCCCGGAGATGATAATGTGATCACCTATGAGGGCTGTTACATCCAAAATGAAAGCCAGGGTTGCACGGATTGGCCCGCTCCCATCGACTGCGGTGGCGGCTACGCTGCCGAGATCAATATGTCCTCTTACATCATTATCTGGTACTAGACGATCGAGAATAAAAAACCGTTAAAACGGTTATGGGGTAAATCCCTTTCCTGCACCCACACGATTAAAATCGTGGGTTGATTGTAGGTGTATGAATCGATAAATTGACAGAAGCCGGGTAGCCCACAGTTTCAACTGTGGGTATAGGAATGGGGAAATATGCGGTAACCGTTTCAACGGTTTATGAGAAGGAGTTTTCAAATGTCACATTCTCT
>JAADGM010000117.1 GCA_013152375.1 FCB group bacterium
TCATAATTCATTGATTCCATATTGGATATTCATGTTCATGGTTTATGACAGGCAGCGGAATGCTGTAGCATCTATCGTGAGTAAGGTCCAAAACCTCTCCATATTTAATTTCTCTAATCCGCCGAAACCGTCGGATAACCTTATTCAATTATTCTTTATTCAATTTACTGTGGAATATTACGCAGCGCGGCAAACATCAAAAAAGAGTTATTATAAGTATATATGATAAGCATATCATAATATATAAATGAACCCGGTCAATTCTAATTTTCGGGAACCACTTTGTCCTGAAAAGAAAATTTAGTGAAATAAATGTTGAGTTTAATTCGTAAAGATATTTTTCAATATTATTCTAATCCCATCAGAATAATATTGAAATAGTTAGATATATTATGACCGACTGTCAACCCGTCTTCGTAATTAAAATTGAAATTACTTCCGGTAAAATGCCGAATTATGGATTTAAAAATTCTTTAAATTCTCCGATCTTCCCATTCCTGAATCCACAGATACTGGATTTCCTTGTTCAAATTACTAATTAAGTGTAAATTTATCTGTATTAATAATCAACTTATTTCATTCGAAGGGAGACCTAACCATGTGGAAAGTAATCTCGATCATCATTTTAACTTTAACTTCTTCAACAGCGCAAATAACATCCACCGAATCCGGCGGTAATTGGTCTGCATCTGGCTCCTGGATCGGTGGTGTCGTACCAACGGCCGGGGACGATGTAATCATCGACGGGATAACTATTGCTTCTGAAGCCGCCTGCGCAAACCTCACTGTTAACAACACTGGAACCCTCACCAATAACAATTCTTTTCAAACGCTTACCGTAAATGGCGATATTCTCAACAACGGAACCGTCACACAGAACCCTAGCGGCTGGCTACTGACAGTAGAATTAACCGGTAATCTCATTAACAATAGCGAGTGGTCCTGCGGTCCAACACATTTTATCGGCAGTGTCGTGCAGGAAGTAAATGCGGCACCTGGTACGGTTTTCAGCTGTTCCTCTTTTGGAAGTATCGACGCTACTACATCGGTTCTTGCAGCCGCTGATATCAGCTTCGCAGGAACCGAGATAAACTTTGCAGGTGGTCAGCTTGAAATGCCGTCAGGTTCAACTCTGACCATCGCGGGCGGCAGTCTTCAGAATACAATTCTGGTTGGGAATGGCGCCTTTCTTGAAGTTAACGGAAGCGGATATCTTGCCAATAATACAATCAGTGATATGGCTCTGCGGGGGATTGTACAGGTCAAAAACGGAAATATTTTTACCAATATCACAGTTGCCGATACATTACAGCAAACCAACACGGCCGAATTCGTTACCATCGAGGTTGGAGGTAATTTTATTAATAACGGCCTGATAAGGGATATCAATGCCTGGGGACTGATTCTTAATATTAATGGAAACATTGAATCCCAGGGGTCCTGGACAAATCATACCGTTTCCCTGACAGGATCATCTGATCAGACAATCTCTACATCATCCATCATCGATTTTTCATGTAAAAACTTTACCGACAGCGACCCCGGTAATACAACTTTTCTCGCTGGAAATATGTCTTTTACTGACACAGAGATTGATTTGGCCGGAGCATCCGTGACTGTGTTGTCACGTGGGCAAATCAGCCTTGTGAACAATACCCATTTGTACAACTCGGTCATAAACGGCAGTGGAAATATCTTCTACATGGACCCATCCTCCTTCTTACAGAACTCTACCCTGGCAAACATGGTGCTGCAGGGGACAATCCAGTTAAGAGGAGTCAATGCTTTTGAAGATATCACCAATGAGGGTATCCTGCAAAATGATTCTACCTGGGGTGGTTACGCCAGCATTAACAGCTCGGGTATGCTGATCAATAATGCCACCATACAGCAGGGCAATGCATGGGAAATGACCATCAATATCAGCGGGAACCTGACGAATAACGGTACCTGGGCTAATAGTATCCTGAACTTTACAGGCTCGGGAGAACAGCATCTATACACAACTGACACAGCTTCATTCTCAACCATATCTGTTGGAGTTAATGATCCTGCAATTAATCTCCTTATACATGGCAGTCTGGATTTTTCATCGGCCGTAGTCGATCTGGGCGGAGCAACCCTGACGATGACGAACGGAGGAATGATCAGCATGGTGGATTCACAGCTTCAAAACGGATTTGTAACGGGGAACGGCGCTGACCTTTCCGGTAATGGCAACGGATATCTGCGGCAGCTTGACTGTCAGGGGATCAATATTCATGGGATCGTCCAGGTACGGGACGAGGTCACATTTTCTGATAATGTCACGGTTGTGGATACGCTTCAGAATGATTCTAACTGGGCTGCCTTTTCGTTTACGGCAACTGATGGACTCTTCACAAACAATGGTTTGATCCGACAGGGAAATTCCTGGAACTTCACGACCGAAATCGCAGGAGATATTAGCGGAACCGGCCGGTGGGCGAATAGCACCGTTAGATTTACAAACTCCACAGGGAGAACCATTCACCAGATTTCATCCACGGGTACGGCCGATTTTGCCTGCGCCAATTTTTTGTATACTGAGGGTACATCCGGTGTCCTTAATATTGATACGGATATTATCTTCACCGGGACTACCATCAACTTCTATGACAATCCGATCTTCCTGGCAAACAGCAGCAGCATGTCATTAGAGGGCTCTGCTTTGACCCATGTCAATATAAATGGCGGAGATGGCGTTTTGGTTATGCATAACGGAGCCTATGCAGCACAAACGGAAATTTCTGATCTTGCACTGGAAGGCATCACACAAGTCAGGAGTGATGTTATTCTCTCAGGAAATATTACAGTGGAGGATACATTGCAGAACGATTCGAATTACCAGGGATATGCCAACGCCTTAGCAACCGATCATTTAACCGTTAATGGTTTAATCCGGGATGCAACCGCCTGGCCTCTTACGATTGAGATCACAGGGGATGTGACAAATAACGGTACCTGGACAAATCGGGAGATCCTTTTTACCGGAGTTGCCGATCAGACCATAAGCTCAGATGATACTGCAACTTTCGGTGTTAATAACTTTAACGACACCGATCCGGCCAGCGCCATAAATGTGACCTCCAATTTGTCATTTGACGGGACGGTACTGGCAGACTTTAACGGCGCACATCTAAACTTCATCAATCGGGGTCAGCTGTCCGTGATCAACAGCGGTTTCACAGGCGCCGATGTCGGACCCGACCAGGGCGTCCTTTACATGGATGGAAATGCTTATTTGAGAGATTGTACATTCCATAGTTTCACTCTCGAAGGGACAATTCAAATACGGCAGAATGTGGTCTTTGAAGGCTTCACAATCCTAAACGGCACCCTGCAGAATCACACTCCTTTTCAAGCTACTGCCACTTTAAGCACAGTCGGGACTTTCGTCAACAACGGTCTCGTTCAGCAAGGCAATGCATGGCCTTTCACAATTACCATACTGGGGAATATTCGTAATAACGGAACCTGGACGAATAATCCATCTCTGAATTCTCTGGAAGGGGCATCATACCAATATATCGTTCTGCTGGAAGATCAGCCTCTGGAGTCCGTTTTCCAGATCGTTTCTTCCAGCGGTGACAGCAATTTTCAGTGGTTCCTCGATGGCGTTGAGATAAACGGTGAGACGGGTTCCGCGCTCGGTTTTTTCAGTGTGTCTTCCTCAGACTATGGCACCTATACCTGCACGACCAATCAGGGACCTTCGCGAGAAGTTCAAATAGGTCATATCCCCGGCTGCACGGACCCTACCGCGGTGAACTACGACCCGCTGGCGGATGTAGAAGATCTTTCGTGCGCATTTGCCGTTTACGGCTGTACGGACACCCAAGCCTGCAATTTCGACCCCGTAGCTACCGATGACGACGGCAGCTGTCTTTACACTGACTGTGCCGGTGACTGCGGCGGCGCTGCATATTTTGACAACTGCAATATATGCTCCGAAGGAAACTCAGGCCACACTGCGAACAGCGACGAGGATTGCAACGGCGACTGTTTCGGATCTGCCGTTGAGGACAGCTGCGGTGTGTGTTCAGGTGGAAATTCCGGACATTTGGCAGATTCGGACATTGACTGCCTTGGTGTATGCTTTGGCGGAGCAGTCGAAGACTGCTCAGGGCTTTGCGGAGGTACGGCAATCATCGATAATTGCGGCGATTGCGTTGAAGGAGATACAGGGCTCTCTGCCTGTGCTCAGGACTGCAACAGTGTCTGGGGCGGCGATGCTATAGAAAATGAATGTGGCTGCGTTGGGGGTGACACGGGGCTCGATCCGGCCTGGTGCTGGGGTTGCACGGACGCGGCAGCTTGTAATTACAACGATACCGCGACACAGGATGACGGCAGCTGTCTGTATCTCGATTGTGGCGGTGATTGTGGCGGCAATGCATATGAGGATGATTGCGGTGAATGCGACAGTAACCCGGATAATGACAATCTGTCTTGCCTTGACCCGGAGATGATCAATACATTTTACCCGATCACACAAAGCAATTATAGTACAACAGATTGTTCCGGCGAACCCTATGAGGTCGTCGATTCAGACCCCGACTCGTGGGTAGAGACCCTGCTGCCAGACGGAACCTGGTCCTCCGTGGCTTTCGGTATCCCGGCAGCGTATGGTATTTGGTACACGCCCGATGCAACAACCCTGTGCTTCACTTATAATCCATACAGCCGCAACCGGGAGCCCCTCTCGGACGGCTTCCGGATGAATCGTACTTCAAATCAGCGTGACCTGCAGTGCATCCAGTATGAAAAGCTATACAATCCGGATGGCAGCCTGCTGGAAGTCATTTACACTTATCCCGACATGGGCGATCCGCCCTGTTTTATCCAGGTTTTCGGGGTACTCCTGGCCGAAGATTGTGCCGGGGTGCCTGGGGGTAATGCCCAGCTTGACGATTGTGGGGTCTGCTGTGGCGGGTCAACCGGACTCGACTGCTCCTATTACAACGGCCCAGATGATTTCGGGGGTTTATACGATTGCGCCGGTGACTGCAGCGGAGTGGCAACATTCGATGACTGCGGTGTCTGCTCAGGCGGCAGCTCGGCACATGAACCGAATTCTGACCAGGACTGTAATGGACTCTGTTTCGGATCTGCATCTGTTGATGAGTGCGGTGTGTGCTGTGGCGGAGACACGGAGGTTGAATGTTCCTGGTTTAATAATTCAGAAGATTTTGGCGGCCAATATGATTGCTCCGGAACCTGCGGAGGAGTTGCTTTCTTCGATGACTGTCAGGTCTGCTCAGGGGGAACCACTACACATACAGCCAATTCAGATATGGATTGCAATGGGGACTGTTTCGGCGACGCAATAGTTGATAACTGCGGCTATTGCTGCGGTGGATTTACGGACGTTGAATGTTCCTATTACGAGAACGAAACCACTTTCTCAGGCGCCTATGATTGTGCCGGTTTATGTGACGGGGAGGCCTTCTTCGATGATTGTCAGGTTTGTTCCGGCGGGTCAACCGGACACGTTGCAAACACGGATCAGGATTGTAATGGCGACTGCTTCGGTGAGGCTGTGGAAAATGAATGCGGCTGCGTCGGCGGCAGCACGGGTTTGGCTGAAGATTTCTGTTACGGCTGCATGGATGAAACTGCTCTCAACTATGATCCGGGTGCCCTCTTCCCCTGCGAGCCGGACTGCTGTTCATACGAGATCATCAACGGTTGCACCGATGCAGAAGCCTGTAACTATAACCCCGCCGCAAACAATGATGACGGCAGTTGTCTCTATTATGATTGTACCGGAGAATGTGGCGGAACCGCTGTGAATGATGATTTTGACGGCTGCTGCCAACCCACCGATATCGATGACTGCGGTGTCTGCTTTGGCGACAATACAGAAATGGACTGCGAGGGAATCTGCTTCGGTGAAGCCTTCATCGATGATTGCGGCATTTGCTCGGGAGGTGGCACAGGGCACACTGCAAACAGCGATATCGACGACTGCGGTATCTGTTTCGGGGACAATACAGATATGGATTGCGAAGGCGTCTGTTTCGGAGAGGCTTTCCAGGATGATTGCGACATCTGCTCCGGGGGGACTACCGGTCATGATGCAAACAGCGAGATGGACTGTACCGGCGAATGTTTCGGTACCGCCATAAATGACAGTTTCGACGGCTGCTGTCAGCCTGCTGAAATTGACGACTGCGGCATTTGTTTCGGCGACACCTCTTCCTGCACAGGCTGCATGGAGGAAACTGCCCTGAATTACGACCCCGAGGCCACCATCCCCTGCGATCCGGATTGCTGCATCTATGAACAAACCCAACTGGGCTGCACGGATCCCGAGGCCCTTAACTTTGATGCGTTCGCCATAGAAGACGATGGCAGCTGCCTGTACATGGGTGATGTCAATGCCGACGGTGTTGTGGATGTTTCCGACGTAGTCGTCATGGTCGAGATCATCCTATACCATTATGACCCCACTGATTGGGAATTATTGGCCGGAGATTTCTGGGAAGATGGCCGGATTAGTATTTTTGATATTGTCTATCTCGTGGAACTCATTCTGTCGGATGGACTGACATTGACAGAACCTATCTCCTACGCCGAAATTGTCGCCACTGCAACCACAGTACTCCTCAATACGGATGGTCAGGCTGCCGGGATACAGCTCACTGTGAGAGGTGATTTTGAAATTACAAATATTTATTTACCAGGGGGCTGGGAGCTTTACCGCTCATTAGACTGCATCCTGATCCTTTCGCTGAACGGCCGTGAACTGTCCGGCAGAGAATTGTTCAGCTACAGCGGCTCCATGTCGATCGATGCTGCGTTGGTTACCGATTGGCAGCACAGTAATCTGAATGCTGACGTAAGGATTATCCCTGACGGCTTTGGACTGACTTCGATATATCCCAATCCTTTCAATCCTGTTACGAATATCACCTACAGTGTTCCGGTTGAAACACAACTTTCTCTGCGGATATATGATCTGGAGGGGAAAGAGGTCAATGCTCTGGTGAATAAAACCGTTGCAGCCGGCAGCTACAGCATCCGCTGGGATGGTACATCCCTGCCATCGGGAATCTACTTCGTAATTCTGGAGACACCGGAATTCTGTGAGACGCAAAAGATCATGCTGCTGAAATAGTCTCCTATGACCCGTTGAAAATCGTCAGATCTTCCGGAGTGATTAAAATTAACCGGAAATCAAGAGGGCAGTGGCAGCATTGCCCTCTTTTATTATTGGCCGGGCTCAATGACACAGGACTTTTGGGCTATATCCGGGAGGCAGGCATTCCTGCGGTCTCCTTTTGATCTGCAGAGTGCCACAGAACTTTTTCTTTCAGGCCTTTTGTCGCGCATCAGACACTTCACTACGCTGTAAGTCCTTTAATATTTGCCGTAAGCAATATCACGTTAATAACAACATCTGAAAGGAAATAAAAATGAAAAAAAGTTACAGACTTACTGCAGTAATCTTCCTGGTACTACCACTGATCCTGTCAGCACAGGTTCAGATCACAAGCACGAATACTTACTTCACAGCCGGTCAAATGCTGCTCGCAAATGAAATCAATGAAAGCGGAGAGCCCTTTGCCGAAGCGCTGGGATACAATCTGGATAATCTCGATCCCTTCGTGGCGGATTTTCCGGATTCCATCGCCTATACTCTGGGTATCGAAAATTATGAGTATTCGCGGTATCAACTGGGGACAATCATCTCGCGTTCCGGAATGGGACTAAACATGATGTGGGCCCCCATCATCGGTCAGATGGCTGCTATGGAGACAGACCCTGACTTCGACGGTATGTACACCATGGGCATGTCCAACGGATTTAATGAGGACGACGAACTGATGAAAAATATCATGCACTTTTCGATGCTCACAAATCATGCGGCACCGGGGAATCCCTGGCCGCAGTTTGCAGAGTTCATCTCCGGTGACCCCCACCTCCCGCAGGCCATTGACCCGGAAAATTTCACCTGGGCGGACTTCTCCACCCTGCGGTGGGATCGTTCACTAATGGACAAGACCCTGAATCCCGCAGCCATGGGACAGACGCTGATGAAACAGTATCTATGGGCACAGGATATGCTCGGTGCATTCCACGATGCTGATGATAACGGCATAGACCCTGACGGTATTACATCCCCGGACTTCGATGGTGGTTTTGAGTTTGACCCGGACAACAATATCTTCTTCGGCGGCGACGGTCTGGACGGCTTTATCGGGATGGTTCTCACGGCCGAAGCGATTAACAAAGTCAAATTCATCATTTCTCAACTAGCCTATGACGGTTCCTCTCTGGGCATGGTGGATCCGATGACTTACGACCCCATGAACGGAATTAAATATTTCCCACACAAAATTGCCGTGACGGAAACCAGTGTGCATCCCATGCTGCCGCCCAAACCCGACTCTTTCACGGTAACGGATGAGAGCAGTCAGCTATTTGATCAGGTTTCGTTGCTGTGGGGAACCCTGAATTTCAAGAACATGATGGACCCGAATAATAGCAGTGATGCTCAACACATGGCCTATCATTCCGTTTTTGACAATGATCCATTCCCGGCAGATATGTCACAAACCGGAGTTCCAGGACCTTTCGATCTGATGAAAGGTGCCAGCAAAGTGATCCTGCAGAATTTGTTTGCCCTGCATTACAATGGTGACAGCGGCACTTTCGTTGATGAATCCGGACTTTCAGGCGGAATGCCTGCTCCCGGAAGTGTCATCAGTACCGTAAATGCCGGTTATCTGCTGGCAATCTTTAAACAGGCAATTGAAGAATTTGCCGGAACTCCCCTTGAAGAGATGGCCTATGACGCATTGGTAGCACAAGCAGATTTTTTAATCGACAATCTGCAGGGTAACGACGGCAGTTACTATAATGCTTTCACTTTGGGAGAAGGCGCCGATATGTCAACAGAGCTGGTTGAGAGCCAGGCTGCGGCAGTCCGGGGTCTTTATGCGGCCTATGAAGCCACCGGAAATGGAGATTATTTGAATGCCGCTGATGCCGCATACGCTGCCCTGATCGGAAATTTTTATGTTCCGGCAGCCCGGGCTTTCAGAACGCTGGCAGGCTACGGCATGAGTACATACACACCGTATAACTTTGCCATCATCGCTGGTGCTCTGAGAGAAGCTGCCCTGGTTGGCGGTCACGCCGAAGCGCCTGCAATTTACACCCGCTATTTCAGTACGGTAGCAGATGCGATGCAATTATCGGAAGGCGCACCCACCGGTGAGGCAGGGACTGATTCAGACAGTGACGGGATCCCATTTATTCCGGAACAACCAGAGAATCTGCCGCCGGTATTTGCTTCTGAAGCCACCTTCAACCTGGCCGCTGCAGCCGGACTGGCAGGCGATGTGAATATGGATGCTGAAGTCAATATCTTCGACATTCTGCTGATGGTGGACTTCATCCTCTTCCCGGAAAATCCGCCGAGCGATGTTCAGCTCGCCTTTGGGGATCTGAATGAGGATGGTACGATCAACATTTTTGATGTGGTCACGGTAATCACGGTAATCCTGAACGGCTCCTCCGGGAGAGAATCAGAGGGATTTGCGGAAGTAACTCAAACAGATAACAGTATCCTCATCAGCGGAGAAAATATTGCCGGAGTCGAACTCCACACGTCCGGATTGGGATCCTTTACCGATCTGGATTTCCCATCAGATTGGCAGGTGCGGTCAGCAGAAGGAATTCTCGTCGGCTTCTCAACCGGTGAACTTCTGAGCGGATCAATCGCCATTAGCTACAGCGGAGATCTCGAGATCGATAAACTGCTGTTATCCGGTGGAACCGGTAAGTCGATTGGTTTTGGCCAAACAATCACTCCGGCTGAATTCGTGCTGCATCCGGCGTATCCGAATCCTTTCAACCCCTCCACGACGCTGCAGTTTGAGATTCCCGAAGACAGCAGGATTACAGTGACGGTCTATGACCTTGCGGGTCGTCAGGTGGCAGAACTGGCTGATGATATTTTCTCCGCAGGTGCCCATGCCGTTACCTGGCAGGCAGGTGATGCAGCCTCCGGAACGTACCTTGTGAAACTGGATTCAGAAAACTATCACCAGACCCGAAAGATACTGTTAATGAAGTAGGGCAGGTGCTGATTTCATGTTTTCCTGATATTAAGGAAAGATATTTCACACACCAATAATGAACTCAAAAGGTCCGTCAGCTGACGGGCCTTTTGGGTTTACGACCGTAAATCGTTAAAAACAGCTAGAATAAGCTACAGTCCGATTGAGAATTAGTACCACCGCTTCATATTTTGAATTGTCCGATAACCGCGTTGAGATTTTGTACTTCCTGATTGAGATTCACAGTTGATTTTGCCAATTCATTGGCACCTGACGCCGCCTGTTGAGACACCGTGTTGATTGTTTCAAGTCTCATCGAAATATCCTCTGCCCCGGTACTTTGTTCACTGGATGCGGATGCGATCTCATTCATGGCCTGTGCAGTACTTTCGATCGTTGATGCAATTGAGGCTAAGGCACTGCCTGATTCGGACGACAACACCTTATTAGCATGCGCCTGGTTTTGTATCTCTTCCATGGCAGATACCGACAGATCCACATCGACCTGAATCTGTTTTATCTGATCTGCGATCTCGCTCGTAGCATTTACGGTTCTGTCTGCGAGCTTTCGGACTTCATCAGCTACCACCGCGAATCCGCGACCCGCCTCACCGGCACGGGCTGCTTCAATATTTGCATTTAGAGCAAGCAGGTTAGTCTGCTCGGCAATATCATCAATAACACGAATTACTTCACCGATCTCTTTTGAGCGACGTTCAAGCGCTGATACTTTCTCCGAGGCTGAATTTACAATTTCAGCTATTTTTTCAATCCCAGAAATTGTCTTTGAAATGGCTTCCTGACCCTTCTTAGTTGCCTCATTGGCTATTTGAGTATTTCTCTGGGTTTCGCCCGTATTTGTGCTGGCCTCCACAATCATTGCGCTCATCTCTTCCATCGATGAGGCAACATCTCCGAGATGGGTTTGCTGTTCTTCTGCTCCTCGTGCAAGTTGGTTTGAGGCTGCTGAAATCTGCGCTGCAGCATCTCCGATCTGATCAGCACTTTTTTTAATAGTCTTAACGGTATTTTGAATTTTTTCTACAAATACGTTAAACCAGCGGGCTAATTCTCCCAATTCATCCTTTGATGCTACTTCCAGGCGGGATGTAAGATCACCTTCTCCCATGGCAATATCCTTGAACCGCTCGGTTATCTTCGTAATTGCCCGACTGACCGAAAATTTAGTGACGATCGCCACTAGAAGTACAAGACCTGCAGAAAACACCAGGATCAGCATCATTCCCCTTTTAGACCTGTCCGCAGCATTCGCCGTAAGTTGTGAACGTTCATCAATATTTTTTGAAATATCAAAAGCTTTCATGGACAACTCTGCGAACAGATCCAACTGCTCCTGAACCGTATTAATTGTTGAGATCATATTTTGACCTTCCTCCGCGGAATGCTCAAGGTCTGCTGCAATACTGCGAATCAGAGGCAGAACTTCCCTTTGAAATTTTTCATAGACATCTTCAACCTCTAATGATAAAATGACTGCATCATCCTCTTCGTCACTGTCGGTCAATTCTCTTAAAGTTGAAATGATATTTTCAAATGTGCCGATCATCGATTTCATATCAGTCGTATTGGTCCGCATCATTTTAATTAATTTTTCTTCCATGTCTTCTTTAACTTCTCTGGTTTTCAGTGAAGCTTTATCAGAGCCAACCTTCACCTTATTAAGTGTCTCACTCACTTCAGCTGTTTGAGCAGAAGTAATGGCCAGCTCTTTTGACATATTGCTCATTCTCTCAACACTCAAAAGCCCGACAGCTGCAACCGCTATAAAAGATAACAGGAATCCAAAATTAAGCAGCGTCCCCAACTTAATTGTTGAAAACAGCTCTGCACCCCATAGCTTCATTTTATTCACATTCATATTAGTGAACTCCTTTAATCAGGTGAATAATTTTCCGCATCACTTTGGATTTGATCACCAAAATACTACTATTTCATCTTAGTGTCAGGAAATACCCGTAAAACCGGTCGATCTGAAACCTTCTTTTCAGTTTTCCAACTCTTCATACATTTTCACGGTCTTATTCATTTCTTTTAAGAGCGGTAAATTTAATTTTGCCATTTTTTCAATATCATCTCCGGAGACATCTTTTGCGTCTATGTCAGTAACTTTGTCGATGATGTTTTTAAAATCTCCCCACAAAGTATTTACCACTGCCAATTGGGCCAAAACAGCAGTGTCACTGGTGGGTGGAAGGCCTAGGTCGGTATCGCCATTTTCCAGGCCCTTGAGCGTACGATCGAATAAGGATGCGGTATTCTTTAATTCGGCTCTGTTTTTCTCCTGCTCGTAGTTTAAGGAAACAAGCAGCATCTCTTTAGACATTTTTTGTGTCAGCATCCGCTGTTTTCCTGCGAGATTGATAACCGTTCCGGCTTTCCTGCCAGTAACCTTTTTTGCTTCTTTTTCATACAGACGCACTGCCATATTCATGTATTTCAGGAGGGGCAAATTTAATTCAGCAACCTGATCTACCGGTACTTCACCTCCATTAATGACCCTCTGTACAACCACTTTAAAATCCGACCATAGTTTTTCAACTTTATTCAACATGATAAGTGTCTTTTGATTTTCGGTAGGCGGCAAGCCTAAATCTGCACTCCCATTGATCAGGCCTTCAAGGGAATTATTAAACAAAGATGCCGTTTTTTTCAGTTCCTCGCGATTACCGTTCATGTTGACGCCTCTGGCAATGAGCAGCATTTCTTTTGACATTTTCTGGGTTAGCATTCGCTGCCGGCCGGCAATATTGATGATAACGGCATATTCACCGGCGGTAAGTTCACCTGCACTCATAATCGATAAAGTCACCATTACAAACAGGATCATATTTATCAATCTCTCGTATTTTTTCATATCTTTTTCTCCTCTAAGCTGTTACCCCGTAAGACAGTCGATAATAGTCGGCAGATCTCTTATCAGAAGACCCGGCAGGATTTCTCATATTGCAGCGATCATTA
>JAADGM010000073.1 GCA_013152375.1 FCB group bacterium
TATAACGAATCCGGTTGGTATTTTGGGAATGAGGTTTATGATTACTTTTTAAACTTAGGTCTGTATCAACTGTGTGCCGGTATGGAAGTCAAAGGAGATACAATAATTTTATTTGGCGATATCAACCTCGGCGAGCGCGTCTGGGTGGCACGAGGAGTGCGAATGGAATAAAACTTTAAATTTTGTGCGGAAAGGGGCCGGTATGAACTCTCAAAAGTTACAACCATACCGGCCCGGCACAAATGCACACCACCCGGGCAGTATTTGGAGTACGCATCGACCCTATAAATATTTTTTATAGAAACGGTCAAGTTTGCCGTAAAACTGCCGAAGTGTCCCATTATTCAGAATTGTATGGTCGGCCAGTTTGCGCTTTTCAGCATCGGTCAACTGCAGACTGATGCGCTTGTGAATTTGCTCTTCCGATAAATTCCCTCTTGCCAGTGCACGCTCGATTTTAATCTCGCGATCAGCAGCGATGAGCAGGATCTTATCAAACAGCCCCGTATATTTTGCTTCCAGCAGCAATGCCGCATCCACAACAAACAGATCCGCATGCTCCTGCTGGGCTTTTTCTGCGGCCTTTTCCACGAGAATATAGATTTCAGGCCAGACGATTCCGTTGAGGATCTGCTGATCCATTTTGCTGGCAAAAGCGGCATCGGCTAACAGTTTATAGTCCAGTTTGTCCTGGTCATTGGTTATCTTTTTACCGAAGACATTGATGAGTTTTCGCTGGAGAGATTTCGAGTTGTGAAGGTGGTGTTTGGCCTCCGTATCCGCATCGAATACGACGGCACCCTTACGGGCAAAGAATTCTGCGGCCAGGCTTTTCCCGGAACCCAGCCCGCCGGTTATGCCAAGTTTAATCATTTCATTCCAATGCTTTTCTTATCCCTTCACTCACCTCATCGATGGTCCCCATGCCGTTTACTTTGCGGACCAGGTCCATTTTATAATAAAATTCTACCAGAGGCGCCGTCTGACTCTCATAGACATCCAACCGGTTTTGAATTGTCGCCGGTTTATCGTCATCGCGCTGATACAGCTTCCCTCCGCAATGATCACAGATATCCGTTTTATGGGGCGGACTGAACAGCAAATTATAAACTGCCCCGCATTCCTGACAGGACCGGCGGGAAGACAGACGACGGATAATCTCAGCGTTGTCTGCCGTGATCACCAGGACCGCATCGAGTTTCTGATCAATCTTTTTCAGCATCAATTCCAAGCCTTCCGCCTGCGGGATCGTTCTCGGAAATCCGTCCAGAACATAGCCGTCTTTACAATCCGCTTCTAGGAAACGTACCCTGATCATTTCAAGGATGACATCATCCGGGACCAGTTTCCCGGCTTCCATAAAGGTGTTTGCGTGCTGACCGAGCGCCGTATTCTGTTGGATATTCGCTCTTAACATATCTCCCGTGGAGA
Organism: FCB group bacterium; assembly: GCA_013152375.1. Lineage (GTDB taxonomy): Bacteria > Fidelibacterota > Marinisomatia > SCGC-AAA003-L08 > JACNLC01 > JAADGM01. The sequence goes on from JAADGM010000073.1 coordinate 1,432, forward strand.
TCTGGGGGATATGATATTTTTTAACCAGCAATTTCGCCTGAGTCCCCTTCCCTACACCGGGGGGGCCGATCAAGATCACTCTCATCTTAAATTTCCATTTATGAGGTTACACGTTGTTGGTTGATTCCTTTTACAGCAGCATTCCGGCAATGGTGGCGGTCATGAAAGAAGCGATGGCACCGCCGAACATGGCTTTGAGACCCACCCTGGCCAGATCTTTTCTGCGATTTGGTGCCAGAGCGCTGATACCCCCGATTTGAATGCCGATAGACGAAAAATTGGCGAATCCGCACAGGGCATAGGTGGCGATATCTATCGTGCGCTCATCCAGAACGCCGTTGTTGATGTAGTTCCCGAGGGTTCCGTAAGCCACAAACTCATTCAGGGATAATTTGATACCCATGAGATTACCCAATTTGTCGGCATTACTCCAGGTGACGCCCATGAGCCAGGCCAGGGGTCTTAGCAGTGTGCCGAAAAAGGTCTGCAGAGAGCCGGGGATAATTCCCGAATATTCTCCCACGGCAGGGGACATGCCCGAAGCGGCATATTTGATATATTCACCATGCAGCAGTTTACCGTCGATCAACAGGTCCAGCCAGTTGAGGGTGACATCGATCACTGCGATGAGCGCGATAAAGCCTATGAGCATGGCACCTACATTCACCGCCAGTTTGAGGCCGTCTGTGATGCCGTTGGTTGCGGCTTCGATAACATTATCGCCTACCTTGATATCCGGCAGATCAACATCTCCCGCTGTCTCCGAGTGTTCTTTTTCCGGGTAGATGATCTTCCCCACAACCAGGGCGGCCGGCGCTGACATGACGCTGGCTGCAATGAGGTGACCCGCAGGTACCCCCATGGCAATATAGCCTGCCAGTACACCCCCTGCGATAGTGGCAAACCCGCCTACCATGACCGTGAGCAATTCGGATTTGGTCATTTTATTTAAGAAGGGCTTGATCAGCAGAGGAGCTTCTGTCTGTCCGACAAAAATATTAGCGCTGCATGAGAGTGTCTCGGCACCACTCGTCCCGATGGTCCAGCGCATAAACCGGCTCATTGCCTGAATCACCAGCTGCATGATGCCAAGATAATAGAGGACGCTCATAAAACCGCCGAAGAAAATGATGGTTGGCAGTACTTTAAAAGCAAACTGGAACCCGAAACCCGGCCAGCCTGCATCCGGTCCCGTAAAAAAATAAGCTCCGTCTGCAAGATTTGCAAACAGGAATTTGGCACCGAAATCAGAAAGATTCAGGAAGGCGGCAACTTTGTCACTGAAGGTTTTAAACAGCACCTGCCCGTGCAGATTGTGGGACACCATATAAGCAATACCGGAGATTACAAATAAAGCCCCGGAATAGCGCTGAACTGCCTGCTGCCATTTGAAAATGGCATTGAGGATCATGAATACCAGTATGAGAATTGTAATGATGCCGACGATTCCAGGGATGTAGAACAACGCCGCGCCCACCGCCAGAGATGCAATTGCGACGATTACAGCTGATTTAACACCTCCCCCAAGTCTGGAATCATCTTTTTGCAAAATATAGGTGATGATGAGCAGCCCCAGAGCGCTCATTCCAACGAAGCTCCAGTAATCATTTCTCAGGATGATCAGGGCAAACAGGAACTGTAAAGAGATTCCCCAGAGGATTGACTTATAATTAATACTGTCACGATGATACGACATGAGCCAGGCGATTCCCAGCAGAACGAATAAACCTATAATACTGATAAAATTCATGAATACTCCTATTCTTCTTTTTCGTAATTAAAACAATTCCGGCAGCGGGCTTCATACTTGTCGGCTTCCCCAACCACGACCTGCCCCGTGTCGCCGCTTAAGCGTTGGCTGTAATTGGCCGGGTTACCGCATTTCATGCAGATGGAGAGAACTTTGGTAATATACTCTGCCTCGATGAGTAATTCCGGCATGGGGCCGAATGGACGCCCGCGATAGTCTTTTTCGAGACCGGCCACAATGATCCGTTTCCCGTCATTCGCCAGTTTGCGTACTACATCTACAATGGAGTCGTCGAAGAATTGCGCTTCATCAATGCCGATGACATCGGCCTCGGACTGATGTTTCAGAATATCATCCGGCGATTTTACGGCCAGGGATTTAATGACGCGTTTGTTGTGGGAAACAATATCTTCCTCGCTGTAGCGGTTATCGATACTGGGCTTGAAGATCTCAACTTTCTGCTTGGCAATTTTTGCCCGGATCAGACGTCTGATCAGTTCTTCGGTCTTCCCGCTGAACATGGGGCCGCAGATGAGTTCGATCCAGCCCGCATCAACAGGTGTTATGGTCATATAGCTATCCCTCATTTTTCTGCAGCAGTATAGACATAATTTTAGTGCGGATTATATCCACCGCCACGACATTCCTGCCGCCTTCAGGAATGATGATGTCGGCATATTTCTTGGTGGGTTCAACGAACTGGATGTGCATGGGGCGAACGGTGGTGTAATACTGTTTGATGACGGACTCAAAACTCCTGCCGCGTTTATTGATATCCCGCTTGATCCGACGGATGACCCGTATATCATCGGCTGTTTCAACATAGAGTTTGATATCCATCATTTCGCGCAGCTCTTCATCCAGCAGGGCCAGGATGCCTTCCAGCACGACAATGTGGTGTTTTTCAAAATGCTTCATCTGCTGGGAGCGGGTATGCGTCGTATAATCATAAACGGGAATCTGGATGGGATTTCCCATGAGCAGTTCCCGCATGGTGAATTTCATCAGGTCAAAATCCACGGCATCCGGATGGTCAAAATTCACTTTTACCCGCTCTTCAAAAGGAAGATGTTTCAAATCCCTGTAAAAGGCATCCTGCTCGATTAGAGCAACTTCAGATTTCCCGAATTCCGAAGTTATGGCTTTGGCAACAGTGGTTTTCCCGGAGCCGGTTCCTCCGGCAATCCCGATTAATATTGTTTTTTTGTTATTCATCACTGAAACGGATGAGGGAGCAGTTCCTCAACGGTTAAGATTTTGTAATCACCGTTAAGATCGGCGATATAGACGGGGATATTCCCCAGATTTTCCAGCATAACCTGCCGGCAGGCACCGCAGGGAGTTCCGCCATCCTCAGTTATGAGGGCCATGGACTGAAACTCATTATATCCCTGGGCCATGGCGGAAAAAATTGCGACTCTTTCGGCACACATGGTTGAAGGGTAGGCCTTTGACTCAATATTACAGCCCAGAACCACAGTTCCGTCTTTTGTCAGCAGCGCCGCGCCCACCTTATAGTTACTGTAGGGAGCCTTGGCTCTTTTTCGTGCAGTCCGTGCGTATTCGATCAATTCTTCAGATTTCATCGTTTTAACCAGTAAAATTTACCCTTGGAAATTAGGGACATTATGACAGACCCTGCAATAAATCCTCCGATGTGCGCAAACCAGGCAACGCCGCCTCCCATGTGATCAAGATTGGCCATACCTTCCATGATCTGCGAGGCAAACCAGAACCCGATTACGGCAACTGCCGGCAGAACCATCGGGAATATGAACACCAGAACATGGATCCGGGCTGCAGGGTATTTGAGGATGTAGCCCGCCATGACTGCTGAAATTGCTCCGGATGCCCCTATCATCGGCACAGTAGAAGTTGGGTCGGAAAGAATATGTGATAATCCGGCCAGGACACCTCCGGCCATATAAAATAATATGAATTTTCTGTGCCCGAGAATTCCTTCAACATTGTCCGCAAAAACATACAGAAATAACATATTCCCGGCAAGATGCATCCATCCTCCGTGAATGAACATCGAGGTGAGCAGGGTGAGCAGGGGTGAAATGGCATACATATCCTGATATTGTACGCGCCCTGTGATGACCGCCGGTATAGCCCCGAACCGATAGATGAATACTTCAAGGGCCGATTGACTCAGTGTGAGTTGAAAAAGAAAGATGAAGATGTTCAGCCCCAGGAGGGTCCAGGTCACATAGGGGATCAGAATCCTGGGATTGTCGTCTTTATAGGGAATGAACATGATTATTTAAGATAAAATATCGGGTCGGTTGAAACAGTATTTCCCAGATAATCCGCAGCTTCAATATGCAGGGTATGCTTTCCCGGTGCCAGGGGCTCTCTGATAAGATAACGACATTCTTCCCGGTACGAGTTGTATTCCAGCAACAGAGATTTGCCGTCCAGACTTGCCCGAACCGCCCTCTCGCCATCCAGACCGGCCAGGTTATCTTTGACTTTGAAAGAAATTTCGGTTAATTCGGTGCTGTGATAGGTCGCACCCGGAACCGGGACCAGCCCGGAAATCTCCGGCGGAACCGTTTCGCTGATGACAGCAAAATGCTCAGCAGATAAAATTGTGGTGGTGAGAGTTGTATCATTGACCCGCTGTGTTCTCAGATAGACCCACACATCTTTCGACGGGTCCCGGTAAAAGATCCCCGCATGTTCACGATCAACCGCTGCGGGAATTTTCAGAGAGAGTTCCATCTCGTTCTTAAAGGGAATATTTTCCGGTCCTGCCAGGAATACCGGTCCTCTTTTAAATGGATGCGGGGTTTCAGCTTCGGCAGTGTCGGCAATAGCATCTTTTGAAATCCGTACAAATACTGTATCATAAAAAGTCCCGCCATCACCGTGAAGGCCCACCGGCCCGTCTGTCAGTTCGAAGGGTTTCCCTGGAATCGCCAGAACTCCTTTCAGGTAAAATTCCTGTCCGGACTCCTTTTCCCCTCCAAGCCAGGCCGGGAAGACAAGATTATTGCTTTGGAGCACCGAGACGGGGAGCACTGTCTGAGCCGTGTTCTCTTCCACTCCGGGCTGCAACCGGTACTCCCTCCCATTTAACCACATTGCAGGTGGCAGCGGTCCCTCCTCCTCGAGGGCGAAAGTAAAAATTATTCCGTGTTCGAGCTGTTCCGTCGCAAGGCTGACCTGTGGAGCAGGCCCGGCAAGTGCAGACGGCATTTGAACCGGTTCAGGTAAAGACGTCATTACTTTCAAAGTACCGGAAAGTGAAATCTCATTCCCGTTGATGTCGGCCGCCCGGATCAGGATTTCATGGTTACCCGGTGACAGATTTAACCTGCCATTACTTTCCGGTGATACGAAAGACAGTCCCGTGGAGGCCGGGACGGTATAGAGGTGGTGAAATTTCCCCTGTCTGAGATGATGCCAGAGCCGGAAGTCTCTCTCACTGTAAACCAGGGGATCCTCCTCCCAGGTGTAATTGTCGTAGGCCAGGGAATAGACCCGCTCGCCATCTACATCAAGTGTGAGACGATAGATACTGTATTGAAAAGGTTGTGCATCAATTCTGTCGCTGATCTTGACTGCCAGTCCTATCTCCCCGTACACTTCAATGGGTTCGGATATTTTGTAGGTGGTCGTTGATTCTCGCAGCGGCGTGTATAGCCGGGGCACGACAGCAGCCCCGACGCGGGCTCCGGCTTCCAGCGGCAGGACTTCCAGCGCTTTGGCTGAGGGGTAACTGCCGTCTGTAATATGCAGATTCGTCGTCAAAGGATTGATGGGATTTTCATCCGCATCCCTAATCTCAAAATGCAGATGAGGTCCGTTCAGGGAACCCGTATCTCCCGTGTGACCCAACACCTGCCCCTTCTGTACCTGGAATTCATTTTCTTTGAAATAATGGTCAAGGCGATAGCGATCGTTTTTTTCCTGAAGCTGAATTACAGCCTGATTCAACTCCGGATAGTAATCTTCGAGGTGTGCATAGACGGCAGTATTTCCGTCATCCAGTTTGAGATAGATGGCCTTCCCATACCCTGATGAGCCTGCGCGTACTCTTTGCACGTAACCGTCTTCGACGGCGTAAATCTCATAGCCGTTCTTCCCGTAAGTGCGGATGTCCAGACCCGCATGATAGCGCCGCGGACGAACGTCACCAAAGACGGCTGTGAGCGTCTTACTGGCATTGGTTGGCCATAAATATTGAGAGGCGGATACAGTGGCGATGAAGAATAAAATTACACCCCAGCCAGTCAGCAAAACAGACCGTCTTTTTTTCATATTTCGTTTCGTGCAGTTTATTTCGTCGTTAAGTTAAGATTTGCGGTTCGCGATATTTATTCTGGTATTATGAAATATCAGGTTATAAATTACGAATACTTGTTTGTAAATTATCCAAGATTATGGACTTGAAACTACTCAAATTAAAAATAAAAATTCAATGGCTGCTGTTGACCGGCCGGATCTGCAAAATGGACCAGTCCATTCAAATGCCGACAGATGCCCATCAATTCCGCAGTGCTTTGATCAGCTTCCCTCTTGAGGATGAATTCTTTCGGCTGGCTCTGTTCAGTTTCAAAAAAATTCTCGAAGATGCGGATCTGCGTGCTAAATATATCCTCATGATCCCTGAAAAGTACAGGCCCCTATACCGTTATTCGATGCAGAATGTCATTTTTTATGACCCTCTCAAATTTGATACTTTGCCAACCTTCAAGCCGGTCGAACTGCTGATCAATCTTAATCCCGGTTTTTCTTTGCCCATGGACCAGTTCCTGAATACCGTCAGGGCCAGATACCGTATCGGTTTTAAATCAGATTATTCTGATATTTTTTACAATATTCAATTCGATGCCGGCAAAGCAGCCGTTTTGGAAAGAATATACCATCACATTGGAAAGATGATTTCATCATGAACCACTATGTCATATTTGAAGATGAATTTGCGGAGGCTCTCTACCCCTTTTCACTCAATCACGCCTCGTTTGAAGTACGCTGCGGGAATTTTACCAACCTGGATAGGATCCGGTCAATTCTGCAGCCAAATGACCGGGTGACTCTACTGGTAAGATCCGAGATTGCAGATTTGATAAAAGAACGTTTCAGCGGCTTCAGCGTAAATCCGGGTGAGATAGACCCGGGTCTTTGGCTGAACGGCGCCTGCCTGTGGAGTCAGACACAAATCGAAGCCTTTTCTCCCGTTCACAGTTACACAGTTTCCGGTCGCCTGGCCGCCTTTACCACCCGGGAAACGGTTACCCTCGAAAATGAAGCCTCCCTGCTCTCCGATGCGAGTGAGGTGTCATCTGCAGTTGACGGGATATTATTTAACCATATCTGGGATGCGATTTTTCACAACGGCAGACAGATTTATCGGGATGCTGCAGAACTGTTTTTAAAAAAACCCGCCGGGGTCCACCCCTCTGCGACTCTGGTTAATCCGGACGATATTTTTCTGGGACCGGGCAGTATCGTAGCCGCAGGCGCCGTCCTGGATGCAACCAAGGGTCCCATTATAATCGGGGACAAGGGGGTTGTCGGCATTGGCGCTCTCGTCCAGGGACCGGTATCCATCGGCCAAGCTTCAATGATTAATCCAGGGGCAAAGCTCATGGGAAATGTCACCACAGGCCCCGTATGCAAAATCGGCGGAGAACTGGAAGACTGCATCCTGCAGGGTTTCAGCAACAAACAACATGACGGCTTTTTAGGACACAGCTATCTTGGGGAATGGATTAATCTTGGCGCCAACACAAACACGAGCGATCTGAAAAATAATTACAGCTCCGTTTCGGTAACCCTGGATGATAAACCTGTGGAAACCGGTATGCAGTTCCTGGGGACAATGATGGGAGATTTCTCAAAAACCGGTATTTCAACCATGCTGAATACGGGGACCGTCTGCGGCATGGGTGCAAACATATTCGGCAGTGATTTTCAACCCAAATTCATCCCCTCTTTTGCATGGGGCAGATCGGGGCGGACAGAAATTGACAAATTCATTAAAACCTGTGAATTAGCAAAAGCCAGAAGGGGCGCCAAACTGACCATTGCCGAGAAAGAATTTTTTCGATACCTGTATGAACAGAAAATAGGTGTATAAATCTATTTGCGGTGAAGAATCAAACCGATTATATTTCTGCCCCAAATTTCGGAGATTTTTATGGATAATAAACAAATTGAGGGGTTGATTTGCCCCGCCTGTTCAACACCAATTTCGGAAGAAGACCTGCGCAAAAAGCTGTATTGCCCAAAATGTAAAAAGAACCTGAAACAAAAAAAGTACCTGGCCTTTCTGGAATTTCTGATGATGCAGGGAATCGTTGCCAATCTGGATTTTTTTGATAAAAAATTATATGGCGACGAGATCAAAAAAAGTCCCGAAATCGATGAATTGAAAGATGAGACCGACCCCAACGAGTACGAAGATAAAAAACTCAAATTCGAGCAGTACGAAGACGATATGGAATTGAAGGTTGAGCCCGAAGAGGAGGAAGACGATCTGGAAACAAATGTATGGTCTGCAATCGACGAAGACTGGATGGAGTTTAACCGAAAACAGATCGAAAAAGACCTTAAAAAGGATAGTTAATACAACATGGAAAATAAAAAAAGACAACCTCAGAAAATTAACATCGAACTCGATGAAAAAACTGCCCCGGGTGAATATGCCAACCTGACGATGGTCACCCATTCACCTGCCGAATTCGTACTTGATTTCATCGGTATTTTACCCGGCATGCCCAAGGCCAAGGTTAAATCCAGAGTCATTATGGCGCCTCAGCATGTGAAGGGTTTGCTGAGGGTCCTGACAGATAATATTCGAAAATATGAAGAAAAATACGGCGAGATCAAGGTTTTCAAACAGGAAGATTTGAAGGGATTCGGCGCCAAGCTGCCGGACGGCGTCTTACCCAATTAAAAATGACAGCATCAGAAAAAAACCCCGGCACCTCCCGGGGTTTTTTTTATCATAACAGCTGCCTCTCTCGTCATTGGAGGGCACGATTCTGACGATGCTCCCGAAGCAGATGCTCGCCATATTGCCATAGAACCGTGAGGATCACACCGTAACCGATTCCGATGACTGCCCCGGCAAGCACGTCTGCCGGATAGTGAACCCCAATATATACCCTCGAGAACATAATCACTCCTGCCACTGTCCAGAAAAGTGGTTTATATTTTTGATAGAGCCAGGTGAAGATCACTGCAACCCCCGAAATATTCGCAGCGTGATTCGAGGGAAATGATTTGTGCTTTCCACCGGAGCCGCCCAGATGATGGATAACATCGGGCCCCAGTCCGTACCAGGGCCTTAATCTCAGTTCAAATCCTTTAATGAAGCTTCCCGTTTGATCACTCAGGAGGATCACCAGCGGGATCAACACTGCCAGGCGAAGACGGTTTTTCCGGTCCTTCACCAGCAACATTCCCCATACGATCAGTAACGGGATGACAAAATTTGCAGATCGGTCAAACAGCGGCATGATGAAATCAAAAACCGGATTGGAGAGCGTCCGGTTAATGAAGATCAAAAGGGTTTTATCCAGTTCCAGAAGTACGTTCAACATATTTGGAACATTATACCGGAAGTCCTGATACCGACTTAGAGACCTGATCGGTATGGAAGATATGTTTTTTCCCGCAATATTCTGCGGAGGTCGGTTTGCTGTTTACTTTCATTTCGGTAAAATTACAGCATCCCCGTCAAACATTCATAACAATTAGAGCCGCGCCGGCCTTTTGCCGACTTTTGAGTCATGAATTTGTAACCTATTACCCGGAATAATATCCAAAGTATAAATATGAAAGGGAATATAATGTTTGGATTTGGAAAAAAGAAAACCGTTAATACGCATGAATTTACGGATGCGACCTGGTCTGAGAAGATTAACGCTGAGTCGGGGTTTGTTCTCGTGGATGTGTGGGCACCCTGGTGCGGTCCCTGCAAACTGATAGGGCCTATTGTTGATGAACTGGCTGCAGAATATTCAGGACGGGTTACTTTCGGAAAAATCAATGCAGATCATAATCAAAAACCCCGTGACTTTAAGGTACGCGGGATACCTACACTACTGTTCTTTAAAAACGGAAAGTTGATCGATCGCATTGTAGGGGCAAAACCAAAAAATCAAATCAGCGCCATGTTGGATAAACACATACCGCCTGCTGCCAGTGCCTGATAAGAGCAGTGATGGCTGCGGTCCGGCGCCCTTTTGGCTCTTTACTGGTCTTGCACACGGCCCCTGCCGTAATTTCGCGGCATGCCAAAGGATGAATTTGAACTCATTGATCTTGCAAAAAAGGGAGATCATACAGCTTTGACGGCACTGGTAAAGCGCTACTCACCGCGCATTTATAATCTGGGTCTGAGAATGATGCGCGCACCTGAAGATGCTGAAGATGTTCTTCAGGAGACTTTTCTCACAATGGTGAAGAAGATCCAGACTTTCAAAGGTCAGTCTTCCCTGTACACCTGGCTATACCGCATTGCAATGAATATCTCGCTGGAAAAGCTGAAGGATAAGCACCGGACTAATATTACGGCGTCTATTGACGATCCGCTGTATGAGAATCTCGGCAGGTTCGAACCCCTGGATTTACCGGATAAGGACAAGCTCGATGCCGGGCAGTTTCGCCAATATCTCGATACTGCCATGGAGGCTCTGAATGCAAAATTGAGAGCCGTTTTTATTCTCCGGGATATTGAAGGTCAGTCCATCGCCGAAACCGCAAAAATTCTGGGTCTTACCGAATCAAATGTAAAGGTCAGACTGATGCGCGCCAGATTGATCCTGCGGGATAAGTTATCAGAGATCATGAAAGCGGAGGAGTGGTATGATCAAGTTTAAACCGGCCGAGGAGATCAAGGCGCTGCTGTGCGAACAGATGGGTGAAGACTACAATCAACCTGCCTGTGAAAAATTGAAACAGTATATGGAAGAATGCCCCGAATGCAAAGTGTATTACGATTCTATTAAGAAAGTCATTAAACTATACCGGGTTACGGATGAAACCCGGGAAATACCCGAAGATGTTTCGGACAGACTCTTTAAAGTGCTTCATTTAAAAAAGGAACCCTGATGGAAAAATTGCTGATCCCTGCACAATCTGATAATG
>JAADGM010000038.1 GCA_013152375.1 FCB group bacterium
TTTGCGCCTGGGCGGCATTCACATCCGTCCAAAATGTTTATGGGGTAGTCTGTGCCGCTCCGCCGGAGCTCAGGGGGCCTGAGTAGCTGCCGTTACAAAGCTGCCGTCCCTCCGGGACTCCCCCTTCGTCCAACTTGCATCAGCCCCATTGGGGCGCAACCTCTGTAGAAATGCAATACACATCATCAAGCAGCTCTGTAGGAGCGATACCTTCATCCAGCCCGTGCAGAGCCGTGCCGCTCCTACGGAGCTCTGGGGTTAGCCCAGCTCTCGTTACAAAGCTAGCGTCCCTCCGGGACTTTATCCCTTTGTCTAATCTCTCGTTATGGAAGGATGATAGGGCCTCAACGCCCGGGGACTGCCTAAAATTTCTTTGAACAGAATCGCTTTTTGCAGGCTTCCGGCGCTTTGCAGGTCATAGATCAATCCCGAGGCCACTGTTTCAGACGGCTCCTCGTAATAATGTGCGTCCCGGGTGAGATTGATATCTGTATGGTGAGAGGGGCTTTTACCAGGGGTTTTTCGATCTGAAGCCATCGATTTTGGCTGGACCGGGACGGTCTGGACCGGAGACGGCTTTGAGAGTGGCATATCCTCCACATCTTCCATGGAAAAGGCGGGCATCTCCATGGGGGTCGGTTTTTCTCCCCTGGCCGATTCTTCAAATTGTTTTCCCAGATCCCGTAGCAGCTGCGAAATCCCGGAGGGTTTGCGAAGGGGGGGAGTCCCCCCCTTTTTGCGCCCCCTTTTTTGTTTTTTTGAACTGCCGAGAAAGCTGAGCACGACCCAGATGATCATCACCAGCAGGCCGATGTTCATGTCAGCGTATTGAATCATTGTATTTTAGGTTTATCTGACGAGCTGCCCTGATCTTTTTTACCACTGCCCGAGATGGATTCCCTCATATTGGTATCGGACTGGATGTTTTTCATCGTGTAGTAATCCATGACCCCTAAATTGCCTTCGCGGAAGGCCTGCGCCATGGCAATCGGGACCTCTGCCTCGGCCTCTACGACCTTTGCGCGCATCTCTTCAACGCGGGCCCTCATTTCCTGCTCTGCGGCTACAGCCATGGCTCTGCGGCTCTCAGCCTTTGCCTGGGCAACTTTTTTATCGGCTTCAGCCTGGTCCGTCTCGAGCATGGCACCCACATTGCTGCCCACATCCACATCCGCTATGTCGATAGACAGGATGGCATAGGCCGTACCGGCGTCAAGCCCCTTGTTCAGGACGGTCTTGGAAATTTCGTCCGGATTCTCCAAAACATCTTTATACGAAGGGGCAGATCCGATGGCGGAGACTATGCCCTCTCCCACTCTGGCAATTACGGTTTCATCCGTTGCGCCGCCAACTAACTGCGCAATATTGGTTCTCACCGTCACCCTGGCTTTTGCCATCAGTTGAATGCCATCTTTGGCGATAGCGGACACTTTACCCTCTGTGGGGCAATCAATTACTTTGGGATAAACGCTGGTTTGCACCGCCTCCTTAACATCACGCCCTGCAAGATCAATGGCTGTGGCGGTTTTGAAATCCAGCTCAATGTTGGCTTTATCAGCGGCGATGAGGGCATCCACGACTCTGGGGATACTTCCCGAAGCCAGATAATGCGTTTCCAGGTCCTCGGAAGAGACAAAATCGAGGCCTGCCCGATGGAGGTTGATGATCCCGTCCACAATAAGCTTGGGAGAGATTTTACGAAATCTCATGATGATCAGCTTGAGCATCCCGATTTTGCCCCAGCCTATTGAAACACCCGTTTGAAACCAGAGACCTACGGGTACGAAGTGGAGAAAAACGCCAATGGCGATGATAATTAAAATGGGTATTACGAACATAAATGCATCCATGATGACTCCCTTGTTTTATTCTGTTAATAATTTCGTCTGAAACTCAATCCGGCTTCTTCGCTTCACCACCGCGAACGGCTGTAACGATGAGCTGATTTTCATCAATTCCTTTAACTTCGATCTGAACACCCCTGACCAGGTACTCTCCCATAGTCATAACCTGAAAGCGCTCACCGTTGATCTCCGCCGTGCCGGCCGGGCGCAGGTCGGATGTTGCAACGCCTGACTGCCCGATAAGTTTTTCATAACCTTGAGAAATACTGTAACCCTGGGATTTTTTCTGAGGTGTGTAGGGAACAGCCCGTTGGTAAAACCGGCTCCGGACCAGGAATTTGAAAAAGAAAACCCCGGCAATCACACCTCCGACGATGCCGATATTCAGTCCGTAAAGCGCTCCCCGGGTTTCTTCCGGTCCGGGATGTGCCCCCAGTAACATCTGATACATGCTCCACAGGATCAGAAGTCCGCCGGCAATGCCGGTAATTCCGAAACCGGGGATGACGAAAATTTCCAGCAGCACCAGCAGCACACCGAAGGCCAGCAGGATAATCTCAGAAATATCTGCCAGACCGACCAACAGGTGAGACCCAAAAAAGAGGGCCAGCAGCAACAGACCCGCCGCTCCGGGGAATCCAAAACCGGGTGATTTTATTTCAAAAAGCAATCCCAGAAAACCCAGCGTCATGAGCAGGGGGGCTACAGTCGGACTGGTGAGAAAACGCACCAGTTTTTCAGACCAGGAAGAGCGCATTTTAACCATGCGGGCTTCCGACTCACCGAGAAACAGCAGTAATTGATCGAGTGTTTCTATCTCCCGGTCTGCGATACCGAGCTCTAAGGCAGTTTTGGTGGAGAGTGTGATCAGTTTTCCACTTTTAAATCCCTCGATGTCGTCGGCCCTCAGGGTATCCCCATGTACACTGATCTGATAATCTATGGACAATTCTTCATCTACCATGGCGGCTGCGATTTCTCGCGACCGGCCGTTAGCCTCCGCCGTCGAGGCCATCTCTTCCCGCATGTAAGAGATCACTTTTTCAGAGGTTTTCTTTCCGCTTTGATCCACTGCAGTGGCAGCTCCGATAGTGGCGCCGCTGGTCATATAAATGGAGTCGCAGGAGAGAGATATGAGCGAACCGGCTGATATGGCCCTGCGATTGATGAAGGCGATAGTCGGGACCTTACTGCTCAGGATAGCATCCTTAATGCGGGTAGCGGCATCCACCCGGCCGCCGAATGTATCCACGTCAAAAATGATGACCTTTGCATCATTCTCTTCAGCTTCAGATATCCCGCGCTCAATGAAATAGGGGAGTCCCATGTCAATATCGCCTTGCAGCGGAATGTAATATACGGGTTGCGTTCCTGAAACGAGGAGGGATATAAATAGAATTAAAGGGATAAACTTCTTTTTCATGATAGCAAAATTACTGCTATATACCCCTGGGAGACAAATTAGTTCCGGTGTTCACTGGCCTGTGCCGGCGGCGTCATCGCTAAGCTCCCGACCGAAATATTTTTTTCGAAACCACAGTGAAACATTCACCAGGCCGATTAGCACAGGGACCTCCACCAGAGGGCCGATCACAGCGGCAAAGGCCTCGCCGGAGTTGATCCCGAAGACGGATACTGCAACCGCGATGGCCAGCTCAAAATTATTGCTGGCCGCAGTAAAGGAAAGCGTGGCGGACTTGGAATAGTCCGCACCGATTTTGCGGCTTAAAAAGAATGAGACTACGAACATAATTACAAAGTAGAGGAACAGGGGTAATGCGATCCGAAGGACATCCAGCGGAATTTTTACGATAAATTCACCTTTCAGGGAAAACATCACGATAATCGTGAACAAGAGAGCGATCAGCGTAATGGGGCTTATCTTCGGAATGAACACTTTGTGATACCAATCCCTGTTTTTAATTTTAATGAGGGCAAAGCGAGTGATAATACCGGCTAAGAACGGAATTCCGAGATATATGGCGACACTTTCGGCAATTTGGCCGATACTCACATCCACAGTCGAGCCCTTAAGGCCAAACCAGGTTGGCAATATAGTGATGAAGACATAGGCATAAACTGAGAAGAACAAAACCTGAAAAATCGAATTGAAGGCCACCAGGCCTGCGGCATATTCCGTATCCCCTTTGGCCAGTTCGTTCCAGACAATGACCATGGCAATGCAGCGTGCCAGGCCGATCATGATCAAACCAAACATATAATCAGGATATCCCCTGAGAAAGATTATGGCCAGTACAAACATCAATATGGGACCGATGATCCAGTTTTGAACCAGAGAAAGCAGCAGAATTTTCCAATTGCGGAAAACCTGCCCCAGATCTTCATAGTGTACCTTTGCCAGGGGCGGGTACATCATCAGGATCAAGCCGATGGCAATGGGAATATTTGTCGTTCCAACTTGAAAGACATTCCAGAAATCAGCGATGCCGGGGAAAAAATATCCTGAGAATACGCCGATGAACATAGCCAGGAAAATCCAAAGGGTCAGAAAACGATCCAGGAAGGATAGGTTTTTACCGGGAGATGACATATTTGTCCTTATCATTAATTTATTGATTTAATATTTTTCCACATAACCGATAGATCAAAAACGAGATTTCACCAAACAGGCCCGGGATTCAGGGGTCTGCCAAAATATTTAAACGATGGTACATCGAATTTATCCCCATGGGGTTGTCAGGTCAGCGATAAAATCGTAAAATACCTGTTCACCCTTCTCCTGTAATCTGAAAAAGTGTCCCCATGAACCGACTGGAGGTATTTTTCCTCTTCTTTTATCATGGCATGAAAAGTAAAGACAAGGGCCAGATACAGCACTATCAGGAGAATAGAGGGGAATATCAGACAATAACCGAAAATCAGAATGTCATAAGATAAAAAGTACGGGTTGCGGCTGAATCGGTAAATGCCGTCGGTTATTAAATCCGTTTTTTGGTCGTATTTGATCCCCACTCTCCATGAACTTTTCATTGCGGACAGCGCCAGCAGGCCTAAAATAAACCCGATGGTAACAAATAAGAATCCAGCCGCCTTGACGGCTTTAAATGCGGATATATCAAGTTCAAGAATCCATTTTGGGTCGAGAACTGTTAAGCGCAAAAAAATGAGACTGTAAATTGACGTTGATAACAGCACCGATATCGTCAACCTGACGGATTTCCCTTTAATCGATTTATTGGTTGATAGATATGTCTTAATATTTCGGGCAAAAAATGCCAGAATAAAAAATATCAGGATGAGCCCTAAATATATATTTTTTGCATCCATCTAATAAAACTTATTCCCTGTTAGTTATTTTATGCGCTTTTAATAAATTTTTACAGCCGACAAGATCGTCCGGCCTAATTCACAGGAACATGTCCCGGGACTAATACCGATTTAATTGTGAATCCTTTCGATTTTATAACGCCTTCTATATCAGTTATATTTATTCTGGAATTATCAAACTTGATCACCGTAGTTCCCTTTTTAAAAGAAGTTTTAACGGCAATAATCCCATTTAACTGATTGACTGAATAGTTTATATTTTCTTCGCAGCCAGCACAGGATAACCCCTCAATGTAAAGTTCGATTGATTCAATATTTGCTTTTTCAACAATCATTATCGCTTTTTCCGTGACCTGATCGAATTGTTTCGGGAGATAAGAAATTGAGGTCATTACAACAACGAAAATCGCTACCAGCCAAACATAAAGTTTCGATTTTATGAATGATTTTTTCTCTGTATCACACCCTCCGGGGCACCGGCCTTCTTTTTGGGGTTTGTAAACCTGATAAAAAGCCAGACCTAAAGATAAAAACGATACGGTCAATAAATATGGCCTTAAAGTGCTCAACCAGGAGAAATAAACAGAACTCCCACTCACTCCGGCCAAACCTGTCAAAAGTATTGGTCCCCAACAGCAGAGTTTTAAAGAAACCGCTGAGATGATGGCTGTTCCAACGGGGGTTGTCCTGCGAAAGTTTATCATTATTCAACCTCACTTATAAATCCTGAACCGGGATGATGACCGGAATATTCCCATCCCTGGTTTTCGAAAAGCTGTGCATCTTATATTCCATCGAACCCGAAGGGTACACAGACTCTTGGATCCAATAATAACGGCCATTTACCTCAGTATGCCACAACCTGCAGATTGCAGGGGGAATAGTTTTTCTCATTTGCCAAGTTTTAAGATTTTTAACGCACCCTGGATTACGAACAAAAATACGATTGTACCCACAATCAGATCAGGGCGGTTGGAGTCAAGCCAGTGCACAAGCAGTCCGGCTGTGATCACACCCAAATTGATAATCACATCATTTGAGGTGAAAACCAAACTGGCTTTAATGTGAGCTTCTGCTTTGCTTTTAGATTTTTGCATCAGATACAGGCAAATTCCGTTCGCTATCAGGGCTAAAACAGAAACGATTATCATGGTTGAAAAATCCGGAATTCTTTCCACTCCGAAAAACCGCCTAATGACTTCTGCAAATCCGATTACTGCCAATATTATTTGAAAATATCCGGCCAGTCTGGCAACCCTTTTCTTTAGCAGCAGAGTTCCGCCGACTGCAAAAAGACTGATCCCGTAAACGAAAGAGTCTGCCAGCATATCCAGGCTGTCGGCAATCAGCCCCATCGATTTTGCAACCAACCCGGTTGTTATTTCTATCAGAAAAAAAGCGAAATTAATTATAAGAACGGTCCAAAGCAGTTTTTGCTGATTTTTGTTTTCTGTCGTTTCAGCTGCTTCAACCTCTTCGGTGATCAATTTTTTTCCGCCAAGATTCAGCTCAAGAATGGAATGTTCAATTTGTTCAATTTGTCCGCTGTGCAAGATTATCAGTTTCCGGTCAGGAATATCAAATTCTAGGCCATGAATACTTGCAATACCCTCCAACTTGAGGCGGATTAAATGCTCTTCAGCCGGGCAGTCCATTTTTGTAATTTCAAAGGTTGTCTTGTGCATGCTTTTTTGCGATTTCAGTGCGTTAAGGGAAACCTCCTGAAATCAGAAATTCATCTGTATCGTATAATCTATCATTTTACGGTTACTAAAATAAGTACCGGAATCCTCCAAGAAATTACCTCTGTCAGCGAACGTGAACAAATGATACATTTGCTTTGTTGACTCATCAAGAGGAACAAAATTAATCAGCTGCCATGATTTTCGCAGGGGCAAAATCGCCACGATCCGGAAAACCACCCCCGTGCTTCCAATAAAAAATTAACTCAAAACGTGTTGCGGGATAACGGTAAATTTAACCTTTAGAAAAAATCTTATAGAATGAAACTTAATTTCAGAGAAGAACTCACCTTTGTCCTTCTGCACCTCATAAGCAGGTTCATCGGGTTATTACCACGGCGGGCAGGGCTGGCTCTGGGAAGTGCCCTGGGGAGACTGGTTTGGCATATTATCCCCTTGCGGCAGGAGACCAGCCTAAAAAATCTTGCCATTGCTTTCCCCGGGAACAGCTTGGAGGAGAACCGGAAACTTCTGAAAAAAACCTATAAACATTTTGGCAAAGCACTTATCGATATGATGCGCATTCCCCGGATCACCTTAAAATCACTTCCTGAAATTATAAGATTTAAGGACGGAGGGTTAGAACTGCTCAGAAAAGAGGGGAAAGGGATCATCCTGTCCGGACATCTGGGAAACTGGGAGATGATTCTGCCTGCCATGGGGCTGAATAAGTTACCCTTTACAGGAGTTGCCCTGGTCCAGAAAAACCGCGGTTCCAGTGAATTCTTCAGATGGCTTCGAGAATGCACAGGTACAAAAATCCTATTCAAACGCAAAGATTCAACCCGGCAGATGGTTGAAGTTTTAAGGGATGGCTTTCTGGGATTGGCCAGTGACCAGTACGCCGGTAAAAACGGTATTAAAATCGATTTCTTCGGCCGGGAAACCTCTGCACCGGCAGGTGCGGCAGCCTTCCATCTGAAAACCGGAGCGACGGTTTTCTTTATGGTTTGTATTCTTCAGTCTGATGCGACCTATGAGATTGACGTAAAAAAAATGGTTTTTAAGGATCTTCCGGAGGACCAATCCCAGGCGATCATGGAGATCAACAGCGCTTATCATCGGGAGCTTGAAGCGGCAATCCTCAGGCACCCCGAACAGTATTTCTGGTTTCATCGCAAGTGGAGGAACTGATGCTCTACCCTGCCGCAGATATCAACCTTGAATTTGCCGCCACAATTCTGGGAGAAGGGGACATTATCATCTATCCCACGGACACACTCTACGGTTTTGGGGTTGATGCAACCAATGCCCGGGCAGTGGAACGTCTTGATGCCTTGAAACAGAGGGCCAGGCCCCTTAGTATTGTACTGTCTGCCGTCGGAGAAATCGACAAATATGCGGAAATTCCGCCCGAACACAAAACGCTCCTTAAAAAGCTGTTACCAGGACCCTATACCGTCCTGCTGCCGAAAAAAGACAGTGCTGTCGTTTCTGCCGTAACCCGGGAATCCCCCCTCATAGGTATCCGCATCCCGGCACATCCTTTTCCCACAAGTCTGGTTGCAATGTTCGGCAGGCCTATCACGACAACCAGCATCAATCGGCACGGAGAAAACCCGAGTCTGACCCTGGAGGAGATCATCACCGCCTATCCTCAGATCCTGACCTTTAAGGATGGTGAGGCGATTGCGCAGAAGGGTTCAACCATTGTGGATCTTTCCGGCGAGATCCCCCTTTTGATACGCCGCGGAGCAGGAGCATTCCCCTTATGAGCACCTATGCCCGGATTTTACGTTATGTAAAGCCTTACAAAGGTTTCGTCGTCGTGGCCCTGCTATCTTCTTTATTTTTTGTCACCATGAATTCATCTTCAGTCTGGATGGTGGGGTCACTCATCAGCAAGATCATGACACCCGCAGCCGAGATCGTCACGGATGTGGCTCCCCCAACCCCACCGGCCTTGTCGTTAAACGATAAACTGAAGGGTTTTACCGATTTCCTGATCGGTCACGGTGACCAGGCCAGTCAACTGGCGCGGCTTTGCCTGGTGTTATTGATCGTATTTCTGTTGAAGAATATTTTTTATTACATCAATAAGGTCACATTGGATTGGGTTCAAAATCGCTGGATAACGGATCTTCGGCAGGATCTTTTCACACATATTCACGCCCTGCCCCTGTCCTTTTTTGACCGGAATAAGTCCGCGGAACTTCAGTCCATCATGATTCGGGATGTGGATGTGATGCGCAGTGCCTTTACGCAGACAATTCAGAAACTCATCATTGAGCCCGTGAATCTGCTGGCATTTATAACCCTGCTGTTCATCATCAGCGTAAAGATGACGCTCATCACATTGCTGATTATACCGGTCTCGGCCGTGGTCATCGTGAAACTTGGTCAGAGCATACGGCGAAAGGCCCGGCGTTCCAGTATACAGATCGCCGGTGTAATGAATGTATTGCAGGAAACTCTGGCGGGGATGCGTATCGTCAAGGCCTTTTCCATGGAAAAGACCGAAATCAGGAAATTCAGCATTGAAAACAATAAATTTTTTAAACTCATCTTCAGACAGACGCGGATGAGGTCGATGAGTACGCCGATCAATGAGATCATCGGAGTTTCTATCGGAGTTGTCCTGCTGTGGGTTGGCGGTATGGATGTTCTCTCGGGCAAGGGTCTGGGGGGGGATGATTTCATGCGCTATATCATACTGCTCTTTGCCATGCTGCAGCCGGCCAAATCACTTGGGAATGTAAATTCCCAGATCCAGGCGGCTCTGGCCTCAGCAGACAGGGTCTTCAACATTCTCGATACGGATGCAACCCTCAAGGAAATTGCAAACCCCGTTCCCATCTCCCGGTTCACCGGAGTCATCGAATTTAAGGACGTTTCCTTTAAATATGAGTCCAGTGCGGTCCATTCGCTCAGCCATGTAGATGCCGCCATCCATAAGGGTGAGATTGTTGCTCTGGTGGGATTGAGCGGGGCCGGCAAGACGACCTTCGTGGATCTCATTCCGCGATTTTATGATGTGACCTCAGGCTCTATCACTATCGATGGGATTGATATCCGAAAACTTTCTCTTTCTTCGCTGAGGGGACTCATGGGGATTGTAACCCAGGAAACCATTCTGTTCAACGATACTATCGGCAATAACATCGCCTACGGCTCTCCTGATAAAACACCGGATCAGATTCGCAGAGCTGCCCGGATGGCCAATGCACTTGAGTTCATTGAGCAATTACCCGAGAAATTTGATACTCCTGCGGGAGAAAAGGGAGCTCGTCTGTCAGGCGGCGAAAAACAGCGGATCGCCATCGCCCGGGCTATATTGAAAGATCCTGAAATCCTGATCCTCGATGAAGCCACATCCGCCCTGGATAGTGAGGCGGAGCGAAAAGTACAGGAAGCAATCGATCTGCTGGTGAAAGATCGTACTGTCATTGTCATAGCGCATCGACTGTCCACCATTATCAAATCCGATAAGATCATAGTTCTTGATAAAGGCATCATTGTGGAACAGGGTACACACAGCGAACTGTTGTCATTGAAGGGTAAATACCGCCAGCTTTATGATCTCCAATTTAAAGATGAAATCGATGACAAAGGTTGATTTTGTATGGTCATCGGTAAAAGATTATGCTAATCTGTTGCCGCTTTATCAACATGTCAAAACTCTGAACTGGGAAAGTGAGTTCTATAAAATCCACCGGCATTCGTTTAGAAACCGAAACGTACTGAAGAAGATCGGATCCACCATCATCATAGCATTTGATCAGCCTTTGAACCGGTTACGGAAGTCAGGCTGGGAAGGCAGCTTCATCTATGTGGAACATGGTTTGGGTCCTGTCAAGTATTACACCTATAAATATGATTTCTTTTATGAGGCCTCGCTGCTGTTTTTTCCGGGTCCGGTTTTTCAGCGTAAGATGGCAGCGATCGACCCGAATTTTGACAGGGGACTCCTGGGTGGACTGCCCCGTATTGATAATCTCGTCAATTCAGAGATTGACCGCGAAGAGTTATGTAATCGATACGGCTTGGAGCCGGAGTTACCGGTTATCCTTTTTGCACCAACCTGGGGTGGGAAATACGGTGCGGACTTCGGGATTCGAAATGCCCGCTATCTGCAGGGGCTCCCGAATGTGATCATCGCCCCGCACCCGTCAGATTATCGGATTGCCCGTAAATACGGGGGCGTTATTCCCGAAAAAAAGGGTGACATAAACCCGCTGATCAGATTGGCGGATGTGGTAGTCAGCGATGTTTCCTCTATCCTTGCGGAAGCGGCAATCCTTGATACACCCGTGGTACAGATCGAATTACCGGCTTATCCGGGGTGTTTTCCGGAAAGGGAAAAAAGAAAGACAGGAATTAGGATATCAGAGGCTCTCCTCCGTACTGAAGAGCAGACAGACAGGATAAGGCGTCCTTTCAAAATTGCCTATCTCGATGAAGACTGGGTGATGGGACACACGTGTAAACCCGAGGATCTGCAGGCCACGGTTGAACAGGCGCTGCAGAATCCCGGGGAGTTTTCAGCTGCCCGGAAATACTGGGCACAGCAAAGCTGCTGGAAAGCTGATGGCCGGACCTGTATCCGTATGGCAAAAATGATTTCACACCATCTTAATACGGGTGAAATAAAACAGGTGGAGAATTGATGGCGGTGACAGGGATCATTCTTGCCGGCGGCAACTCACGGCGTTTTGGCGGCGATACGCCCAAGCAGTTTCAAATGCTCGGAGGAAAACGTGTACTTGAGTATTCGGTTCTGAGCTTCACACGCAATCCTCAGATTAATGATATCATCATCGTCGT
The DNA here is from genome assembly GCA_013152375.1 of FCB group bacterium. Classification (GTDB taxonomy): domain Bacteria; phylum Fidelibacterota; class Marinisomatia; order SCGC-AAA003-L08; family JACNLC01; genus JAADGM01. Next base: position 11,639 of record JAADGM010000038.1, read on the forward strand.
CCCTGAGAACTGGCTGCCAATAATTCAAAAGGAGTTTACAGAGGCCCTGGTTGTACCCGGTGGGCAATCGCGAAAAGCCTCTTCGCTGAGAGGTCTTCAGGCCTGTTCGGATAAGACGACAAAAGTGCTGATCCATGATGCCGCCAGGATGTTTGTCGATGCAGATATCATCCAACGCTGCCTGGATGCACTGGAAAATTCGGCAGCTGTGGCTACAATTTGGCCTGTTAAAGACACGATTGCCGAGGTCGAAAGCGATCAATTGCTGCAGATACCGGAACGGTCAAGGCTTTTTGCTCAACAAACACCACAGGGTTTTGATTATCAGACAATATTAAAAGCCCACCGTACGAGTTCAGGACCCGCGACCGATGATATTCAGCTCGTGTTAAAACTGGGATACCCCTGTACAACGGTGCCCGGTTCCGAGCTCAACTATAAAATAACCACCAGACTGGATCTCAAGATCGCCGCAGGGCTGCTGAATGACCCGGAAGTTGTCAGGATCTTCGACTGGTATCAGGATAAGGACTAACATGCGCGCTATTATTTTAGCAGCGGGGATCGGTTCAAGACTGGGAAAACCCCATCCCAAACCCCTCACCAGACTTGCCAGCGGTGAAACCATACTCGAAAGACAGATTGACCGTCTGACGCGGTTTCTGACCCTGGATGATATCATCCTTGTTGTTGGATACAAAAAGGACCTAATCATGGAGAGATTTCCCAGACTTACCTATGTCTATAATAATTTTTATGACACCACGAATACCGCCTCCAGTCTGCTGGCAGGCTTGCGCAAAGTACGGAACGAAGATGTTCTCTGGCTGAATGGTGATGTCGTATTCGAGCAGGAAGCGCTTGAGCGTATCCTGGCGGCGAAAGTATCCGCTGTGGCGGTGAATACCGATTCGGTGGGCGATGAGGAAATTAAATATACACTGAATGAAGAAGGTGCGATACTGGACCTTTCAAAAACTGTGAAGAACGGTCTCGGTGAAGCTGTTGGGATAAACCTTGTCAGGGCGGCTGATCTGTCGCGGCTGGTAGCCGGCCTCGAACGATGCGAAGCTAACGATTACTTCGAGCGGGGGATAGAAATCGCAGCCCGGGAAGGTTTAAAGATGTTCCCGGTATATATTAATAATTTACTTTGTATGGAAATTGACTTCGAAGAAGACTTGAAGAATGTTAACGATAGATTATAGGACGGGAAATTAGTAGTGGTACAGCCTGACGCGCGGCATTACCAGATTCATATCCGCCAGGTAGGAAAAATGGAAGACTTCAGCAATATCATAGAGATCATCACCGAAATCTGTCGATGTTTACGGGTTACAAAAATCCCCCATGTCATTGGCGGGGAAACACTGGCGGGCCTGACTGAAAACAACCTGACAAAATATGCCAATAACATCACTTTTTATATCATCGATGTTACACCGGCAAAGCTCTTCTTGTTATCCATTCTGCTGCTTCGTCACAGGATTTTATTCAAGGTCAAAATAATTGACGGCAGCATTGTTTATAAGCTCCGCAAGAAACCATCCGTGACGAAAAAGAATCCCGAGTATTATTTGCTGCATCCCCTGAAGACCCGGGGGGATCTGCTGCAGGGGAAAATCGGTAATCGGGAAATCCGTTTCGACAGATCAGATATAAACGCCCAAAGCGTCAGTGAGGTTTACCTTGACGGATGTACTTTCCCAGTGCCGGAGAACCCAAAAGCCTTCGTTCGGAAATATAATCAGAACCTCTTTGCATCTTTCTATAAACGTTATGATATATATCTCGACGGGGACTCTGAAATAAAGGCCGTCACGCTGCTTGAAAAAATTGCAGATGTTATTGAAACAGAAAAATGTGAGTACTGGCTTGACGGGGGAACCTTGTTAGGTGCCGTTCGGGATGGCAAACTCATTCCCTGGGATCACGATTTAGACCTGGGACTGAAGTACAAAAGTGATGAACAGATCCGTAGTCTCATCACGGCCCTGAAAAAGAAATTTTATGTTCGCGTGCTGCCGTTTTCCCGAAAAACCCATATCTGGCAATTAGGGAAGTACAGGGTGCTGAAAGTGTATCCCAGAAAATTCAGATTCGGCCGGGATAAACTCTGTGCCGATATTTTTATATTTTACAGAGGGACTTTGGATCAAACCCGGGAGATCGTCTATAAATATGGTGTATGGGATCAGAATGCAGTTCACAACCACCAGGTTCTGGATACACTTTCGACCCTCACCTTTTATGGCAGAGAATATTCTGTTCCCGGACAGCCGGAGAAATTTCTCCAGGCTAAATACGGTAAGGACTGGCGGACACCCAGGAAAGATTGGCACGTCAGCCTCGATGATAAAACTTTGACCAGAGCATCCTGAGGAGGTGATGAAGAAATCAATTCTCATCCTGGGGAATGGAGAGTCCGTTTTAAAATATGAGTTTGGAAGTGCTATAGATGACTTCCCTACGGTAGGACGGATTAATAACTATACAACCATCGGTTTTGAAAAATACATTGGCTCAAAGACGGATATCTGGTTCAACGGCGCCAATCAAACACTCAAAAAACGTCCCCATAAACCGGGGAGAATTGTCGTTCTGATCCCTCCTGCAGTTTTGGTCCATAAGGGCGATGCCATTCACCCCCGGATCATGAAAAGGCTGGAGGTCGAGTCAACACAGTATGAGCTCGTTCCACTTGCTGACATGGAGCGATTTGCCAGGAAAAGCGGTGTGGCCCGTCCGACGACCGGTTTGGCGGCTATTCTCTGGGCACTGGAACATTATGACGAGGTGACCATCCACGGGTTTGACTTTTTCATTTCATCTAAAGGACATTACAATGATTCGCCTCTCACAAGGTGGCTCATTCGCAGAGGTATCCTGAAAAAAGCTAAAAAACATGATCTGTCCGGCGAAAAGATTTTTGTAGAAGCTCTCCTGAAGTCCGGGGAGCTGTACTTGCTGGGTTCACCGTAAGGCATTTCAACCGTCTAAGCGTCAGCAGACTATTGGACTGAAACGAGAAATCCGGTCAGAAACTCCTCGACTGATACATGTAAAAGGAGTTAAAATCAGCAAATCAGCTGACAACTTACACACAAACACAGAGTAAATTATGAAAATATTAGCATTTATCCCCGCCAGGGGTGGCAGTAAAGGGGTGCCGGGTAAGAATATCAGGGAGTTTGCAGGCAAGCCCCTCATCGTTCACAGTATCGAACAGGCGTTGGAAACGCCGATGATAGATGAAGTTGTTCTGTCCACGGACGACCGCAAGATCGCCGTTATTGCCCAAAATGCCGGAGCCCGTGTAATTGAACGCCCGGCCGAGATTTCAGGGGACACGGCCAGTACCGAAAGTGCCATTGCACACGCTATTTCCGTATTCAAATCGGAAGATGCATCGCCGGATATTCTCGTACTCATGCAGGCCACGAGTCCCCTCAGGCCTCCTAACGCTCTGACGGCTGCCCTGGAAAAATTTATCCTGCATCGCTTTGATTCCCTGGTTACCCTGACACCCACCCACCGCTTTTTATGGGGTATATCCGGAGAAAAAGCAGTACCACGGTATGATTTTATGAATCGTCCCCGGCGCCAGGATATTAAAACAGAAGATGCAACTTATGTAGAGACAGGCTCTTTTTATATCTTTACGCGTCGCCATTTTGAAACCACAGGGAACCGTCTGGGAGGTGAGATCGGGTATTATATCCTCCCGGAAGAATACGGCTATGAGATTGATACTATAACAGATTTTCTGATGTTGGAGGCTATTCATAAAAATATCTCCGCCTGATTTCCCGATGCGGGTAACGAGAATTCCATTGCCTGTGCAATTTTACGTTACCCTGGCGGGTTTTGCTGTCATTATTCTGCTGATAAATTGTTGGCGGATGGTATTTCTGTTAAGCCAGCTCTCCGAACTGAAAATAGAATATCTGACGACTTATGCAGCGGCCTTTTGGGTTGGTTTTCCCCTTGACGCCGTCATTGCCGGGTATTTCATTCTCCCGGTTTTCCTCACGATTTACTGGCCGTGGATCGGATGGCATTCAAAACGATATCCCCGGTTTTTCAGATCGTACATGGCCCTTGTGTTTGCGATCATTTCATTTCTTCAGCTGGCGGATATTTCCTTTTTTTCAGAATTCGGCACTCATTTGAATCTGCTTGCCGTCCAGCACAATGCCACACAGCAGGATACACTTCGCTATATTTGGCACAATTATCCCGTGGTTTGGTATGTTGTGGTTATTGTGCTGGTATCGTTGGGTCTCTCTTTACTGCTGGGGAAAATTATCCGAAAACTGCCTGATACAGTTGCGAAATGGGGGTGGAACACAGCCTCAATCCTGGCCGGTCTGATCCTGCTTTTCACTGCAGTGAGGGGTGGCTGGCAGGAACGGCCTGTGGATTGGGGAATTGCCATGTTCAGTGATCATGCTCCCGCAAATCAAATTGCCCTTAACCCCATTTTTTTCCTGGGCCGTTCAGTCCTTGAGCTGTCTTCTGAAAAAAATCTGGATCAACAGCTGACTTACTACGACCTTTCCGAGGCTATTGCCGAAACCCGGGAATTACTGAACGACGGCAGTATAAAATTTACCGATGATCATACGCTCAGCAGGGTCTTCGTCAACCCAGCGAAGCCCATATCACCCAATATTGTACTGGTGATCATGGAGTCTCAGGTAGGGGAATTTTGCGGCTTCATCAATCCGGAAATGAAAGCTGTCACGCCAAACCTTGACACCCTGGCGGAAAAAGGGCTCATGTTCAGAAACTGTTTTGCCAACGGCAAACGGTCTGCTTACGGCATTAGTTCACTGCTTTGCTCCTGGCCTGTAATACCGGGATTTCCCCTCATTTCTCAGATTGAATCTGCACGAAGGATCACCACGGCCGGCACGATTTTTAAAACGCTGGGATACGAAACCTGTTTTCTGTATGGAGGAGATGCGGACTTTGATAATATGAAAGGGTTCGTCACCGCAAATGGATTTGATCGTGTTATCGAGAGGGATGCATTCCCGGCCTTTACACCGGGTACTACCTGGGGGGTCTTCGATCATTTCGTATTTGCAAAAGCCCTTTCATTGCTGGACGAAGCTTCGGCGCCGTTATTTTTGACCCTGTTCACAACGACGAATCACCAGCCTTTTATCGTACCGGAGGAATATGAACCTTTCATCCCGGAATTGCCAAAATCAACTTACCGTGAAGGTAAACCCTTGCGGACCATGTCCTATGTGGATAGGGTGATCGGTGAATTCATGGCGAAAGGAAAGGATCATCCCTGGTTTGAAAATACGCTGTTCATCTTCATTTCGGACCATGGACTCTCGGTCCACAGGGAAATTTTTGAAGATCCCCGTAATGCCAATATTCCCTTTCTGATGTATGGCCCGTCGATCATCAAAACACCCCGGGTGGTGGATTCGGTCGTCAGCCAGGTGGATGTTCTTCCACAGATTCTTTCGCTGATCGGCTACCCGAGTGAATTTTCAGTATTCGGCAGGAATGCACTTGCTGATGAAAAGGGCTTTGCCTGTCGCGTGACAAATGATCACGTACTTTGGGTAGAAAAGGAATTGCTTTATGAAGAAAATCTGGGACAGAACAGCAGACTTTTTCAGTACAAATCACTTTATCAGGCGCCCTACCAGGAAATCCCCGCCACAGATCCACGATTTCAGGATGTCCAAAAACGCTGCAGATCCTATCTGCAATCTGCCTTTTTTCTGTTCAAGGAAAGATAAAGGTTTCCAGGTGTTTCACGTCAGGTATTTTCCGATTTCATGGAATTCATGGTTTACTATTGCCCCAACAGAATTAATTTTCAGCCAACTATTAAAAGGAATTTCATGACATTGAGGAGCGCAGAGCAATGAGGACTATAAAAATTGGTGACAGAATTATTGGCGACGATCATCCGGCACTGGTAATTGCTGAAATTGGCATCAATCACCAGGGCGATATTGAAATTGCAAAACAGTTGATCCAGCAGGCCCAGATCTGCGGGGCTGATGCAGTCAAATTTCAGAAAAGAACCATCTCCCGAATTCTCACCCGGGCAGGTCTCGATGCGCTCTACGATAACCCGAATAGTTTTGGCAGGACCTATGAAGAACACAAAATCGCTCTGGAACTCTCAGAACGGGATTATGCTGAACTTCAGCAGCTGGCAAATGATTTGGGGCTGATGTTCATAGCCTCAGGCTGGGATGAGCAAAGCATAGACTTCCTGGATGAATTAGGGGTCCCTTTTTTCAAGATGGCTTCGGCGGACCTGACGAATCATCCTCTGCTTGAATACACTGCAAAGAAGGGAAAAGCCATGGTCCTGTCAACCGGCATGGCGGACCTGACGATGGTGAGAGAGGCCTATGCCTTAGTGAGTGAATACAGTGATCAAATTGCCATTTTGCAATGTACTTCAACCTATCCTTCTTCTTTTGAGGAAATAAACCTGAACGTTATTAAGACCTATCTTGAAGAATTCCCCAATGCAGTCATCGGGTACTCCGGCCATGAGCTGGGGATTGCCATTCCGCCGGTGGCCGTTGCACTGGGAGCCCGCATCATCGAGCGGCATTTTACGCTGGACAGAACCATGAAAGGAGGGGACCACGCGGCCTCTCTGGAACCGCCCGGATTTTCAAAAATGGTCCGGGACATCCACCATGTTGAGCTGGCAATGGGAGTGGGTGACAAGCAGGTTCAGGAATCTGAAAAACCTATTTTCGTAAAACTGGCAAAGAGCCTTGTGTCACTGGTGGAAATAAAAAAAGGGGAAATAATTACACGGGAAATGTTGACGACCAAAGGACCGGGTACGGGCATCTCTCCCGTGAAGATGGATCTTGTTGTGGGCAAAAAAGCCCTAAAAAATGTCCCGGCAGATACTGTTCTGAAAAATGATGACATCGACTGGGCATCTTAACCCGGAGGCCAATTAAATGTCAAAATCAACCCAGGAGAAACCCTCTTCCAGATTAGCCTCAACCATTAAACTGGTCGGTACGGATATCGATGGCGTCTGGACGGATGCAAAAATGTACTATACCGCCGACGGAGATTTTATGAAGGCCTTCTCAACCTATGACGGAGCGGGAGTTCAACTTCTCAGGGACAACGGAATTGAGGTTGTCATCCTCACAGGAGAAAACTCTCCCATTGTCAGCAGAAGGGCGGAAAAGCTCGGGATCACCAGAGTTTGGCTGGGCGAAAAACAAAAGCTGAAGCGGATGCGTTATATCTGCCAGCAAATGAATATCGGGATGGATGAAGTCGCTTACATAGGTGATGATATCAATGACCTTGCCCTGCTGAAAGAGGTGGGGTTTTCTGCGCTGCCCCCCAACAGTCCTATTCAACATCGGTTTACACCGGATTATGTGACCCTGAGACGAGGGGGTGAGGGAGCCTTCAGAGATTTTGTTGAAGAAATTCTTAGTTCCACTTTTAAAAGCTGACTCTGTCAGGGTGACCGGTATCATCAATGCTTTTCTATATTTTTTATACATTTCTGTCCCCGGTTTTTGCCATCCTGCTGGTAGTATCAGCACTGTTTAATCGGAAAATTCGTCTTCACCTGTGGCACCAGTCCGCAACTTTAGCAAGGGCTGCAGCCGTAGTCAGAAAAAACCGGAATAAAAAACAGGTCGTGATTTTTCATGCGGCCTCAGCCGGGGAATTTGAGCAGCTCAAACCCATTCTTGAAGCGTTGGATCGGGGGAAATATCTGCTCGTACAGACCTTTTTTTCACCGACAATCTATCAAAAAGCGTCCGGATCAAAATTATTCGACGTCTGTCTTTATCATCCCTTCGATCTGCCCTGGTCTGCTGCAAGGTTTTTTCGACTGTTAAAACCGGACTATTATATTCTCACCCGTCATGATATCTGGCCTCATCATGTGCATCAGGCGAAGAAAAGGGGCATCAAGACTGTACTGATCAATGCGAATCTGCATCTTAAATCCGCCCGTCTGCACCCCCTCCTGCTGTCCCTTAACCGTTGGCTTTTTCATCATTTTGACCTCATCACAACCGGCTCACAAAGACTTCGGGAGAATCTTTCCGGGCTATGTTCGACAGAAAAGGTTTTCGTGACGGGCGATACGCGATTTGACCAGGTGATCCGCCGCGCAGAAGCACAGCAGGATAAATTGCTGTCCGAAAATTTTATTTCAAAGAATAATATGATCTTTGGGAGTATAATTACATCTGACCATCCTTTGATTTTTGGAGCGCTTAGCGTCTTTTATCCCGACGGGTCAAAAACACTCATTGAACGGGAGCAACGTCTTATTCTGGTTCCTCACGAGGTCGATGAATCTACGCTGCTCGTCATAGAAGCAAAACTAAAGGAACTGAAGTTCACCCCTCGGCGTTACAGCAAACTCATGAAAACAACAGATACACATGTACTTCTCGTTGACGAAACCGGTATCCTGCCCGACCTTTACCGCTATGCATCGCTGGCCTATATCGGTGCCGGATTCGGTGCCGGCGTCCATTCGGTACTGGAGCCGGCAGTTTATGGAACCGTTGTCTCCTTCGGTCCCAATATCCACATACTGGATGAAGCAATTTCGATGTTCGAGTTGGGAATCGGCAGGATGGTGTACACGGCCGAAGATCTTGCAGACTTTATGCATCTTTTGACAGATAAAGAAAAACAAAAGGAATTATCTGAGCAAACTCGTAAGTTTGTACTGGACAACAGTGGTGTCACTTCCCATCTGATCAATCTTATTTTTGGAGCATCAGTCTGATGCGTTTCAGCGGGATTTTACTATTCAGCCTGCTTACCAACCTGACAGCGATCTTTGGTCAACAGGATTCCACCTATACGAGTGAAAAACTGCTGTTTTCAGCAGGATTTCGCTGGTTCTCTGCCGGTGAAGCATCTATGATAATGAAGAAAGATACACTCGGTGGGGAAGTTGTTTTACAGATGATATCTGAAACGCGTTCAAATTCACTGCTTGACCGCTTTTACCGTGTCAGAGATAAGATCAGCGTCTGGATCGATCCGCGTGATTACAGTCTGCTGAAAATGGTGAAGAATATTCATGAGGGAAAATACAGACGTAAACATACGGCGGTCATTGACACGCTGAATAACCTGGCAGTTTCTGAAAAAGGAAGCGTAGCTTTTAAAGGCCGGTTATACGATCCCTTCACCATCATTTATGCCCTGCGGAATGAAAACCTGCTGGTAGGGAAGACGTTTCACTATTCTTCTTATGATAATGGTAAGGTGAAAGAGATCTATGTAGTGGTGTCGGAAAAACAACGCATGGCCGTCCCCGCCGGGATTTACAATTGTTTTGTTATTTACCCTGCCTCGGAAAACGGGAAACCACTGTTAAAAAACAAGGGACAGATGAAAGTCTGGATTTCAGACGATCAAAGCAAACTGCCCATCAGGATTGAACAGAAAACGAGCGTCGGCTCCATGTTGCTGGAATTAAAAGAAGTGGTTTATACGACCTTAAAAGAGCCGGGATATATCATTGAACATGACCAGGAAGAACAGGGCGAGGAGGAATAACATCCCCGCCTGAAGGATGCCCAATTTGACCTTTGTCGATAATTTTCTCCTGATCACCGCCTCAATCACCGAAACGATAATATGACCGCCATCCAGCCCCGGGATGGGCAGTATATTCAACAAAGCCAGATTAACACTGATAATCGCCATAAAGTTAAATAATGCTATGAGCCCCGCGCGTGCCGATTCTCCGGCCATTTTGGCGATCATGACGGGTCCGCCGATTTCACTCAGCTCCGCCTTTCCGGTAAAGATCATTTTAACGGAACTGAAGGTGATCCGCAACCAGTAACCGGTCCGCGAAAACCCCTCAATGATGGATTCTCCAAAAGTAGCGGAATGAACGATGATATTCGGGCCGATACCAATCATTCCAAGTTCCTGAATTTCACCGTCCACCGGCATTTTGTTGGCGACCGTCAAAACAGAATCACTGTGGTCAAGGTCATTCCGACGCCAGGTTAGTTTGATGAGGACGCGGGGCAATTGATGAACAATTCTTGTCATATCCTCCCAGGTATTGACTGCTTCATCGTTGATGGCAAGGATTTGGTCACCCTCTTTTAATCCCAGACTGTCGGCTGGATAATCGGGAATAACTGAGCCGACGATCGGCCGGTCATCGGCAACGCCAATTCCCATCTTGAAGGTGATGATCGTGAAAATCACAACCGCCAGGATGAGATTCATCAGCACACCTGCAGAAGCGAAAAAGATCTGCTGGAAAAAGTTCTTTGATTGATATTCATAGTCCGCATTTTCCGTAGATGCATCCATGCTTTCGTCGATAATGCCAGACACTTTCACATAGCCTCCAAGGGGAAATAGACCAATTCCGTATTCGGTTTCGCCGATCTGTTTTTTAATCCCCAGGCCAAACAGATTAAAGCCCATATAGAATTTTTCAACCTTCATACCGACGGATTTAGCGGCAATAAAATGTCCGAATTCATGTACGAAAACCAGTACCCCCAGCAGGAAAATAAATGAAAAAAGTGTGACCAAAATTTATCCTTTTATTAGTTTTTGAACTTTCTTATATGCCCACTCTGCAGCCAGATCAATATCTTCAAGGGAGGGGTTCATGACGGTTTCATGCCGGTCGATGACACTTTCAATGATTTCAGGAATACCTGTAAATCCGATTTTATCCTCCAGAAATGCCGTGACGGCAAGATCGTTGGCAACATTCAGCACTGCCGGAAGGGTCCCTCCGGTCTGCAGGGCATCATAGGCCAGGCGAATGCAGGGGAATTTCTTCAGATCCGGCTCTTCAAACTGCAGGGAACCGATCTTCACAAAATCGATACGTTCCCAATCTGCCGGAAGATGATCCGGGTATGCAAGGGCGTACTGAATGGGGATTTTCATGTCAGGAACCCCCAGCTGAGCCTTCACCGAGCCGTCTGCAAACTCCACCATGGAATGAATAACAGATTGGGGATGAACGACGATATCGATCCGGTCAGCAGGCAATCCGAAGAGCCAATGAGCTTCAATTACTTCGAGTCCCTTGTTCATCATCGTGGCGGAATCAATAGTGATCTTGGCGCCCATATTCCAGTTGGGATGTTGGAGGGCCCGGGCTTTAGTAATGCTGCTGAAAGCGGATAATGGCAGCGTTCTGAAAGGACCCCCGGATCCGGTAAGGATCAGTCGTCGAATTTGTGAACTCTTTTCACCCCGCAGACACTGCCAGATTGCACTGTGCTCGCTGTCAATGGGGAAAAGTTCAACATCATGCTGCGCCATCAGATCCTGAATTACCGCACCGGCCATAACGAGGCTCTCTTTATTGGACAGCGCAACATTCACACCCGCTGTTACGGCGTTAATCGTGGGCTGCATTCCGGCTGCTCCCACCAACCCGTTGACGAGCAGGTCGATATCATCTCTGCCCGCCAGGTCCAGCAGGCCCTGACGGCCGGTGAGAATTTCGATTTTCTTATTTGAAAGCAGAGCGTATAGATCGTCCTTCAGTTCAGATTCCAGAATGCAGATGGTTTTGGCATTAAAGGCTGCAGCCTGCCTGGCAAGCAGTTCAATATTTCTCCGGGCACTGAGACCTACGACAGAGAATTCATCCTGAAACCGTTTTACGACTTCGAGAGACTGGGTCCCAATGGACCCGGTTGAACCCAGAATTGTCAGCTTTTTCATAAGGCGGCTGACAGTATCATGAGCGGGTGCAGGCGAGTATTAAGATTCGTTGGAATATCCGTACCCACTTGAAGGAAAACCCCCCGGGCCAGTTTTTTCATCAGATAAATATGAAATTGATTGACCTGCCAATTTGTATCGAAAAGTCTCTGCCAGTCAAATTTGATATCATAATGTTTTGCCGGGATACTGCCGGAAATCTGCAGATTAAAATAGCGGTAATCCCCTGAATCTCCAAACCTCATACGGTGCATCCCGAACCCGAGGGTAGTTGAATATTGTTTGAGGAGTATATTTTCAGGAAGATAGGACAATCCCGTATTGAGATAAAGAACCAAATCACCGGTGCTGCTGAAAGGCTGCAAAGCTCCAAAGATCCCGAGATTGGGGGACACCCAGTACGTGCCTGCCAGCCCGGGTTGAGCAGCCCTGGAATGTGAAAAAACAGAAAAGCTCAATTCAGAAAATTCTTGGGGAGTATCAACGAGAATACTGTAGGACTCGGCAATTCTGGCCTCGTGGCCGCTACCGGCGGGCAGGAATGAAATCAGACAGATGAATACACTCCAGGCTGCGGTTCCCCTAAGATCAGATAATTCCACGATCACTTTTTTCAATGAAAGTGATAATCTTGATGAGTTCGGGAGTCATTTCCATTTCAGCCCGGATCTCCTTCAGTGCCTGGGTAACATTGAGATCTGATCTGTAGATACGGGCATAGGCCCTCTTGATCTGAGTACGCGTATCCTTGTCAAAACCCCTTCGCCGGAGACCAATGGCATTGATCCCTGCATATTCCATGGGTTCTCCTGATGCCAGAATGTAAGGGGGTATATCCTGTACGACTCTGTAGGCTCCCCCCACGAAGGCATGCTCTCCGATCCTGCAAAATTGATGTACGGGCGTGTGGCCGCCGATAGAAACATGATAGCCGATTTCAACATGTCCTCCCAGGGAAATGCCGTTTGCCAGAATAACTTTATCATCAATGTCACAGTCATGTCCCACATGGACATACGCCATGATGAGGCAATCCTTACCGATAGTTGTTTTGCCCCGGGCGTTCGTACCGCGGTTTAATGTGCAGTATTCCCGCAATGTTGTGTTGTCTCCAATTTCCAGGGTAGTCATCTCTCCGCCAAACTTCAGATCCTGGGGGATCTCACCCAGAATGGCCCCCTGAAAAACACGGCAATTATCGCCGAGGATCGTCCCTTCCTTGATCACAACGTGGGAGGCAATTTGGCAATTATCGCCGATTTTTGTATTTTTTTCAATGATTGTAAATGGTCCCACTGAGGTGCCGTGACCTAGTTTTGCGGAGGGATCAATAATAGCCGTTGCGTGTATCAACAATTACTCTCTTTTATCAACAACCGAAGCCATCATCTCCGCCTCAGCCACGACCTGATCGTCAACGTAGGCTTTACCGGCAATGCGGCAGGTATTCATTCTGAACTTAAGGAGCTCGACTTCGAAATAAACCTGGTCACCGGGAATGATGGTCTTGCGAAAACGGGCATTCTTAATGGCAGTAAAATACATTAATTTCGTCTCCGGATTGGATATCGAATTCAGGATCAGAAAACCACCAGCCTGAGCCATTGCCTCGACAATCAGCACGCCGGGCATTACCGGCTGGCCGGGGAAATGCCCCTGGAAAAAGGGCTCGTTAATGGTGACATTTTTCAAGGCATGAACAAGTTTTCCCGGTTCAACGTCCAGTACACGATCGATCAGCAGAAAAGGATATCGGTGCGGCAGGATCTGCAGGATGGCATGGATGTCAAACTTGGCTTTTGTGTCCGCCTGGCGGCGTTTTTTGTCCAAAATCTTTTTCTGATAAACTTTTTTTATATTCCTGACAAGTTCCACATTTGCCGCATGTCCGCTGCGGGCAGCGATCACATGTCCCCGGATGGGCATCCCCAGCAGGGCCAGATCACCGATGAGATCGAGCACTTTGTGTCGTACCGGTTCATTCGAAAATCGAAGTTTTACACCGTTGAGCATACCATTTTCGCCGGTGAAGATATCCGATTTGATCTTGAACATTTTTCGGATGGTCTCAAGTTCATCTTCACGAACTTCCCGATCGAGAAAAACCAGGGCATTATCGATACCACCACCCTGTATGAGCCCCAGTTCCTTAAGCTCTTTTATTTCTGAAAAGAAGCAAAAAGTTCTTGCCGGAGCGATCATGTGGACGAAATCCTCTTCCAGAGAATATATGGCCGTATATTGCGTTCCCAGTGATTTAAAGTGATAATCCGTCATAAACGTAATTCGGAAACGATCCGACGGAAGTACATGAATATCCACACCTCTTTCAGGTTCGCTGTAGGTGATGGTTCTGTCAATGATGAGTTCTTCACGGTGTGCGTTTTGTTCTTCAATTCCAGCTGCAATCAACAAATCCACAAAGGGTTTGGCGCTGCCGTCCATAACCGGCGGTTCTTTGTTGGTCATTTCGATGAGAACATTATCTATTTGCAATCCGCTAACGGCTGCAAGGACATGCTCAACGGTATGGATCCGATTGCCGTTTTGACCAATCGTTGTTCCTCTGGAAATGTCGATCACATGATCGATATCAGCCAGGATCTCCGGACAATCCGGAAGATCCTTACGTTCGAAGCGGATTCCCGTATTGGGTGCTGCGGGCTTAAAAATGATTGTGGATTCGACACCGGTGTGAAGTCCGACCCCGCTGATGCTCATCTCTTTACGGATGGTCCTCTGATATTTGGAGTGTTGATAGGTCTTGTCCGACACCCTTACTCCTTTCCCGTACCTTTAATGATCTGTGCTTCCAGCGTGCGAATGCGTTTCATGAGTTCCGGCAGGCGATTAATGATCACATCCTGCCTCAGCCGGGACTTGTGATCCCTTGCAGGAATACCGGAAACGAACGATCCCGGTTTCAGTGAATTGAACACTGCAGTCTTCGAGGCAATAACACAGCGGTCGCCGATGGTAATATGATCCACAATCCCCACCTGTCCCGCTATGGTAACATAGTCACCGATCGTCGTACTTCCTGCAACTCCCAATTGAGCTGCGAAGAGGCAATGTTTACCAATACTCGCATTGTGCCCGATCTGTATCAGATTGTCCAGCTTTGTACCGTCTCCGATAATGGTATCTTTAAAAGTGCCTCTGTCGATTGTACAATTGGCTCCAATCCAGACATCGTTGCCGATTCTCACCGTGCCGATCTGTGGGATTTTCCGATGTTTACCCTCCACGGTTACCCAGCCAAATCCGTCCGCCCCGATGACCGTACCGGCATCAATCGTGACATTATTCCCCACGATCACTCCGTCGTACAGTGTGACATTGGCATGTATAGTAACGTTTTTCCCCAATATACATTTTGATCCCACATAGGAACCGGAACCGATATAACACCCATCACCTGCGATGACACCATCAGCAACAACCGCCAAAGGAGCGATAGTCACATGGTCGCCCAGGGATGCTTTGCCGATGCTGGCTTTTTTATCCACGCCTGACGGATATTCAGGTCTTTCACTGAACATTTCCAGAACTCGGGCAAAACCGTAAACGGGATTTCCGACTTTTATAAGGGTCTTCCCGTTAGCAGGTAAATCAAAATCAGAATTGACGATGACGACCGAAACCCTGGAGGTGTTGAAGTACCTGAAATAAGACGGGCCGGAAAGAAATGAAATTTTTCCATCTACGCCATTTTCGAGTTCACAGACGCCGTTGACCACAAGGTCCGGATCACCAACAATCTCTCCTTTGAGAGATTCCGCGATTTGTGAAACAGTTATCAATCTTTATTCATTTGTGCCTGGGACAGAGGCCTTTCTAAGTTCTTCCAGCACAGCTTCTGTCATGTCATGAGAATCCAAAGCGTAAACAATTGCACCGGAATTTGCATCCAAAATGTAATCATATCCGCGTTCAGCACCAACTACTTTTATGGCGGCGTCAATTTTTGCAAGAATGGGTTTCAGCAGCTCGTTTTGTTTCTTATAGATTTCGCCGTTAGGGCCGAATTTTTCCATCTGATAATTCTGTACGCGCGTTTCGAGGTCGTTGATTTCATTCTGTTTTTCAACCCTTTTGGATTCGCTGTACAACAAGCGCTGTTTTTCAAAATTTGCTTTCAGGCTGTCTAGTTTTTGAGTCAGTTGGTTAAATTGTACTTCAAGGGCACGCTGTTCTTTTTCAAGTTCAGCCTGAACCGGAGGTACTTCCGAATACTGGCTCATGATTGCATTGGAGTCAATGTATCCAATCTTCATTTCTGCCAGCAAGACAACCGGCAAAGCAATACACAGTATGATTAAGATCCGTTTCATAGTATTTACTTTTTCTCCTTATTTAGTTAAAAAGGCATTCCAAATAACAGATGATAGTTCCAACCCTGTGGTTTTTTATCCACATCGTAAATGGTATCATCAAATCCATATCCCATATCAAATCCCAGCATACCAAGCATCGGCATATACATCCGAATTCCCATGCCGGCCGAGCGGTAGAGTTTGAAAGGATCTACCGAATTAAAATTCTCCCAGACGTTGCCCGCTTCCCCGAAAACCAGTCCGTAAACAGTGGGGCTTTCAGAAAAAGGAAATCTAAGTTCCAGCGAATATTTCAGCAGGACGTTACCGCCACGGGGACTGAAAGTACCGATGGGTCCAATCGTATTATCATCATAACCGCGCAGCATTTCACCATAGGGTATCCCGCTGCCGCCAAGTAAAAAACGTGCGCTGGGCGGTATAACGGACCGCTGACTTCCGGAAACGTGAATCTCCTTAATTACCCCTGCTTTCAGTTTCTGATGGAGTACGAATTTACCAACAGTGGGATTAAACCAGTCAAAGGTAAATTCATGCTTATGATAATCTTCGTCGCCCCCGAGGATAGAACCGGAAAAAGTGGTTGTCCAGCTAAACAGGGACCCATCAGTTGGAAATTCGGGGTGGTTTCTGCTGTCCCGGGTGACATTTTGTGTAATCGATCGCCCGGAGGTGATGAAATAAGGTCTTCCGTCAGAACCGACCTTAATCAGGCTTTCGATACCGGTTCCGAAATATTCTGTAAGGTCGGACTGGCTCGAGGCATAATAACTTGTGTTAGAGGCCCTCAGAACCCAGGAGCCCCGGAAATAGCGGTCCGGCCATTTAAATCGCCGCCCCACACGCAGGGATCCACCTGAGTTATTGATATCAAAGGGATAATAATTCCCCTGTCCCTGTCCGCGTTCAGAGTAATACAGAGAGACACCGAAAAGATTCGGCGTATCAAAAACCCAGGGGTTTGTAAATCCCAGGGATAAAGACTGGTAGCTGGCGACATTTGACGAGTTCGTATAGTAATAGTTCGATGAATTCTGGCTGCCGGACCCAATTCCTCTTTGATAATTAAACGAAAGGTTTTCTCCTCTGCCCCTGAAGTTCCGCAGCTCAATTCCACCGCCACCGGTAAAACCGTAAGTTTTATTATAGCTCAGAGAGAAATTTGCCCGGTCAGCACTTTTCTCTTTGACATCAATCGTGATGTCAATCTGGTCCTCACTTACCGGCAGAACATTTGGCACAACCGTTTCAAAATAGTCCAGCATGATGATATCTCTGTAGCTGTCCAGCAGCTTCTTGCGGTTGAATATTTCTCCCGGCACAACCCTCAACTCGCGACGGATCACATTTTCGTGAGTTCGGTCATTGCCGGAGATGAGAATTTTTCTGATTTTGACAATCTGGTTTTCGGTAATAAGGAAGTGAACATCAAGAGAATCTTCGCCAATGGGCGTGATCTCTGGGGTTAACTGGAAATAGAAATATCCCTCATCCATATAGAGCGGATTAACCCGTTCAGATAAAGCCGTTTGAAATTGTTCTTCGTTGTACACGTCTCCTTTATAGATATCCAGGCGGGCAGACAATTCTTCGTCGGAGTGAATGATGTTGCCTTCCCAGGTGATATTGCGGAAATAATATTTGGGGCCTTCGTACAGGTCCAGATTAATGGCGAGACCCTTATGATCCTCGCGGGGAGCGACCTCATCCTTTAGAATTCTGAAGTCCCGGAACCCTTTCCGGCGGTAAAAACTTTTTAATTTACCTTTATCTTCATCGTATTTTGTTTCATCAAACTTACCCCGCCAAGGCAGGTAGATATGCCAGGGTTTTGTACTTTTGAACTGACGTAAAAGTCTATAATCGGAAAATTCTTCATTGCCAGAAAAGTTAATCTCCTTTATTTTCATTTTTTTGTGTTCTTTAATTGTGAAAACAAGAATACGGGAGAATTTTAAATCACCTTTAACAAGTTCGGTACTAATTTCAACATCATGATAGTGACGGTCATGATATTCTTCCCGGATTTTTTTCTCCGCCAGAAAAACGTCATAATCCGAGATGATCTGGCCCGGAATGAGGCCAATGGCATCTTTAAGAGTGGTGTTTGACAGTTTTTTATTGCCGTTAAATTTAACTTCGGCAAGAATCGGCAATTCCTCTACGACGATCCGGAGACTGACACCTTCGTCGGTTTCTTCGTCAACGTAAACTTCCAGATTTCCAAAGCGGTTCAGTTTCCAAAGTGTTTTAAGACTCTTCTGAATATCTTCCATATCAATCTCTCGGCCGACGTAAAGTCTGGAGCTGCGGATGATATCTTCAGCAGATAGTCTCTCATTCCCCTCAACTTTTACAGCTGTGATCTTAACTTTTTGCACCTGCCCAAGACCGGTTGTGACCAGAATGAGAAAGAGCCAGGCTATATTGAGATACTTAGTCAACAACCTGTTCGCTTATTTTACCGAATCTTCTCTCGCGGCATTGGAAATCTTCAATAGCTTTAACGAGATCCCTTTTTGAAAAGGAAGGCCAGTATGTTTCTGTGAAATATAGCTCTGTGTAGGCCAACTGCCATAATAGAAAGTTGCTGACGCGGAACTCTCCTCCTGTTCTGATCAACAAGTCAGGATCCGGTAGGTCGCTTGTATAGAGATGTGATGCGATTAGATTCTTATCGATTTGGTTCAGCCGCAGACTGCCGGATTTATATGCTTCGGCAATTTGCTTAACCGCTTTAGAAATTTCCTGACGGCTTCCATAATTAAATGCAAGATTCAGAACGAGTCCGGTATTGTTTGCGGTATATTCCATTCCCCCTTTAAGTTCAGTCAGTACCGAATCCGGTAATTGTTCAAAATCTCCAATGGCCATGAACCGGACATTATTTTTATTCAGGTTTTCGATTTCTTCGTGCAGAGAGCGGATGAAAAGATTCATCAGGGCGTTGACTTCCCGCTTTGGGCGTTTCCAGTTTTCTGCTGAAAAGGTGTACATCGTGAGAAATTTTACTCCAAGTTCTCCGCTGGCCCGGGTAACTCTCCTGACAGCCCGCACACCTTCCTGATGTCCCGCGATACGAGGCAGCCCCCGGGATTTTGCCCACCGCCCATTACCATCCATGATAATTGCAATGTGTTTTGGAATACTGTTAGTATCTAATTTAATATTTTGAATAGCTCTAAATGACGAATATGTTAATTATTTAGCCCGGTAAATTACCCATAAATAACCTAAATTATTCATTCTAATGTTGCCGGGAACTTTCACCTCAGAAAGGGTGCCTTCTGCGCTGGAATGCCATTTGGTCTTTTCAATGGATAGGTTCGATAAGGTTATACGTAACTGCGTTGTGAAACATCCCACAGCATACGTTCCCTAACGGCCTGTGTTCCCGAATTATCCTTCCACCAGCTGCAGGATCTGATCTTTTATTTTGGAGTAAATAGCCGAAATAGGTGACTCCGGGTACTGCAAAACATAAGGGTGACCAGTATCCGTTGAGAGGGCAATTTCGGGGGTCAGATAAATCTTCCCCAAAAGCGGAACATCCAGACGCTGACTTTCATCCTGGCCGCCTCTGCCGGGAAAAATTTCCGTTATTTCATTGCATTTCGGGCACAAAAAATGGGTCATATTCTCGACGATTCCCAAGACGGGAACATTAACCTTTCTGAACATATCGGCGCCCTTTTTCACATCCAAAACAGCCAGTTTCTGCGGTGTCGTGACGATGACGGCTCCGGAGAGGGAAAATTTCTGTACCAGCGTCAGCTGCACATCTCCGGTTCCCGGAGGAAGATCCAGAATGAGGTAATCCAGATCCTCCCAGAGGACATCCTCAAAGAATTGTTCCGTCATCCGTGCTACCAGGGGACCTCTCCAGATAGTCGGAGCAGAATTCCCACTGATGAAACCGAAAGACATCAATTGCATACCGTATTTTTTTAGGGGAATGATCTTTTTCTCACTGGTGACTTTTGGGGTTTCCCCTATTCCCACAACCATTGGCAAACTGGGGCCGTAAATGTCCAGGTCCAGGATTCCGACTTTTCGACCGAGGCTCAAGCTGGCGGCAAGATTAACGGCAACAGTCGATTTTCCCACACCTCCTTTACCACTTGCGACGGCGATGACATGTTTCACTCCCGGTAATTTCCTGGGTGTCGCTGAGGAAGGATCATTTTGGTTTGGAGCGGGCGTGTTCCCGGCGGACCGGGGTGCATCGAAAGACAGTCTGACGGACTTAAAATCACCTTTAGATTTGAGGGTTTCCTGAATCTTCCTGACCAATTCCTTTATGACATGTTCTTTTTCGCTGCCGATGGCCAGTGTGATCTCTACTTCGTCTTCCTGCACGGACAGGGCTTTGATCATCCCGAAGGACACAATATCCCGGGAAAAGCCCGGATATTTTATCGTTTTGAGGATTTCCAGTATGGATTCTTCTCGCGTCATAACATCCTTAATCAATTGCTTAATTACAATGCAAACGGCTACCCGACAGAGGCCGGACAGCCGTTTGTAGATTGAATTTGATCTTACGTATCGACGGGGTTATCAGCCGTCGTAGTCAACTCCGAAATGCTCGTAGTTTTTCTTAATCCAGTGTTTCCATTCATCTGGAACGGCATCTTCTTCAAAAATGGCCTCTACAGGACATTCAGGCTCGCAGGCTCCGCAGTCAATGCATTCTTCCGGATTAATATAAAGCGTATGACCCGTGGGATCATCACCTTTTTCCCAGCTGTCATCATCAGGGTGAATACAATCAACAGGGCATACTTCAACACAGGCCGTATCGCAAGTACCAAAACAAGGTTCACAAATAATGTAAGCCATTTACATCTCCTTATGATCGAAAATTAAATTTTCATTTTAGTATTAAAAATCGGTCTAAAAACCGACCGGAAAAGTTACGGTAACTCATAAGGACCCCCAAATAAAAAACCGGCTGATATAATAATTTAATCCTACTTATCATTCGCTTTGCCGGACGGGATGGTTTGGTTTAATCCCCGGGCTTTATGCTTATCTTATAATAGATTAGTTAACCTGTTTTGGAAATATAGTGCTAAAGTCAGAGTTCTTTGATGCAAGTTCAGTATTCCAAACTTATTATATATCCCTGGTGTTTACGCAGATTCAGAACCCGGTTGTCATCGAAATAAAGATACTGACCTCGAATACCGGATAGTAACCCAGCTATTTCTGAGCATTTATCAAATCCCGTACTTTTAATTTTGGTTGGATACTCACTCACCGGATATAGGATTTCCGTGACATCCGAGTCCCTGGTGATGAAGTTTCGGAATTTTGGCGGAAGTTTAGCAGCAAGTTCCCGCTTTTTAAAAGTCAGGTCGATGTCTGAAGCGCAAACATTTTTCAACATACGCTGCCAGAATGTTTTATCCGGGGTGTGTTTCTTCAGCGCGACTTCGATCTGACCGGCTGTAGTGCGGTTGTGGGTCTTTGCTATCGTTATGGTTTTCCAGGCGCCCTGGTCAATCCAGCGGGTGGGGATTTGAGAACTGCGTGTGACACCCACTTTCACATGACTTGTCAAGGCCAGGTAAACAATGTGCTCCTGCAGACAGTGAAGTTCAGACCAGGCCATATCCCTTGATTCACCGAGGTGTGCCCTGCACAGTTCGGGCCGGAGAATACACTCAGAAGCTTCAGGGGCATTTAAAAAACAGGGGTAACACAGTCCCTGAAAGAAGGAGCGGTTGGTTTTTCTCCCGCAGACGATGCAGCGAATTTCACCGGCCCATTCCAGCACAATATAATGACCGATGAGATTATTCATATTGATGAGAGAATCATCCAGGGACAGGTGATATTCTACAGGACGCTTGAGTTGCGACTCCATTTTGAGCAATAGACCGGAGTGTTTCATAGTTTAAATTACAGGGATATGACCCCGTCTCACAAGAGCCTCTGAACTTTTCAGGTCACAGGCCAGACAGTTCGTCTGAATATGTCTAATCCCACTATTTCCGGCAACTGCCGGACTACGTCTGACCAGAGGATTTGGTTAATTCCCCGGAGCTCGCCCTGAATCCTGGGTCCAGAGCTTTCCCCGGGGCTAAAGACAATTTATCGGCAAAATGAATCTGAAATAAATATGGCGGGAGGTTCTCATTAGCAATAACATTTTCCCGCAATCTGTTAAGAATTTACTTTTGTTCTTAGTGAACGCCGGGGCATAAATTCGCCTCTTGTAATGAGCAATAATATGAAAAATTTAATCATCGTAGAGTCTCCATCGAAAACCAAAACGTTGAAAAAATTCCTTGGGGATGCTTTCGACATCAAAGCCTCAGTGGGCCATATACGGGATCTTCCTCAGAAGGACCTGGGAATCGATACGGAGCACGGTTTTAAACCGACTTATGTCGTCTCACCGGATAAAAAAAAGGTCATTAGGGATATCAGGGCCAGTCTGAAAGAGGTGGATATGCTGTATCTGGCAACCGACCCGGACAGGGAAGGAGAAGCCATATCCTGGCATTTACTTGAAGTCCTGAAGCCTCAGATCCCCGTCAAACGACTTGTGTTTAATGAAATTACCAAAGCGGCAATTCTTGAAGCTTTCGAACATACGAGAGATATCGACACCAATCTCGTGGCGGCTCAGGAAACCCGCAGGATCATGGACCGTCTTTTCGGGTTTCCGGTTTCCAAGGTGCTCTGGTATAATGTTAAAGGAGGATTGTCCGCCGGCCGCGTACAAAGTCCGGCCATTAAACTCATTGTTGATCGGGAGAAACTGCGCTCCCAATTTAAAGCCAGCGAGTATTGGGGAATCGAAGGAGAATTTCTTGCCGGGGATGAGCCTTTTAAGGCAGAGCTTGTTGAACTTGAGCAGAAACGTGTCGCCTCCGGTAAGGATTTTAACAAAAATACGGGAGCTCTTTCGGCGTCCGATACAATTGTTATCGATGAGCAACTTGCGAAACGAACCGCAGAAAAATTTTTAGAGCGAAAATGGGCCGTTTCCAATATTGAAGAAAAGCCCATCACTTCAAATCCTTACCCTCCGTTCATCACTTCGACTCTCCAGCAGGAAGGTGTGCGGAAACTCCATATTAGTTCCCGGCAGGTAATGCGGTCGGCGCAGCATCTTTATGAAAACGGATATATTACTTACATCCGTACAGATTCGGTGCATCTGTCAAATGAGGCAGTTCAGGCGGCGCGGAAGGCCATTGCTGATCTGTATGGCGAGCAATATCTGTCGGACAAACCCAGAATTTATAAGAGCAAAGTAAAAAACGCCCAGGAAGCACATGAGGCCATCAGGCCCGCCGGGAGTAAATTCCGTTCACCGGAGGAGCTGAAGACAGAACTTACGGGCAAGGACTGGCAGCTGTATGATCTCATCTGGAAACGCTCAATCGCCTGTCAGATGGCCTCGGCAAAATTACTGCAGACCACAGTGAAAATCTCAGGCGGGGATGCGGTTTTCAGGGTGAGGGGAAGAGTTATTCAATTTCAGGGCTACTTTAAGGCCTATGTCAAGAGCAGGGAAAAAGAGGCAAAACTCGAGGATCGTGAAAAATTACTTCCTACATTGAAGGAAGGGCAGGAACTTGACTGTGGGCAGATGACACCGGTGCAACATTTCACAAAACCGACAGCTCGTTACACAGAGGCTTCATTGATCAAAGAGATGGAGTCTCTGGGAATCGGCCGTCCATCAACCTATGCCTCAATCATGGATACTATTCAGACCAGGGGCTATGTTAAAAAAGTAAACGGAGCGCTGGTCCCGACCTTTACTGCCTATGCAGTTGTACAGTTTTTGGAGCGTCATTTCAGAGATCTTGTGGATCTTCAGTTTACAGCAAATCTGGAGGAATCTCTGGATGGGATCTCCCGGGCGGAGCTGGATGCCGGATCTTTTCTGGACCATTTTTATTTTGGTGAAGGGGAACATCCCGGTCTGAAAAATTTGACCGATCAGGAATTTGATAAACAGCAATCCCGGTTGATCATGACCGTAGAAGATGCCCAGGGTAATCCGGTCCAGCTGCGCATCGGGCGCTACGGAATTTATTTGCAAAACGGTGAGACCAATGCCACACTTCCTGAGGATTTTATACCGAGTGAACTTAAACCGGAGAAAATCACCGAACTGTTACAGAAAAAAAATATGGAACCGAAACAGTTTCCTCCCTTGCCGGGCAGTGATGAGCCCATCCTGTTAAAAACGGGTCGATTCGGTCCGTACCTTCAGTGTGGTAAGAAAATGAAATCTCTGCTGCCAGGGATGACCGTAGAAGAGGTGACGGGAACTATTGCTCAGAAAATCATTGCCCTGCCACGAAATCTGGGAGACTATAAGGGCGACCCTGTCATGGCGGATATTGGCAGGTATGGACCTTATATCAAATGTGGAAAAGTGAATCGCAAGGTGGAGCCTCCTCTAAATCTGCTGGAACTGACTCTGCAGGAGGCTGTTGGCCTGCTGGAAAGTTCTCCCGCAAAAAGGTCCTCCACAGTAATTCGGGAACTGGGTGAAGATAAAACAAACGGCAAGCCCATAGTTTTAAAAAAGGGTCGCTATGGGCCGTATGTCACAGACGGGGAGGTTAATGCCACGCTGCCGAGGAATTTAACCCCCGAAGAATTAACCCTTGGGGAAGCTCAACAACTTATCATCGACAAACGGGCCAAAGGCCCCGTCAAACGAAAGACCTATAAAAGGAAAAAATAATGGCCAATCTGAAAAGTACAGGCACAATTCTGGAAACGCTCACATCCCTGTCTAAACAACGGGGATTTATTTTTCAAAGCAGCGAGATTTACGGCGGATTGGGCTCAACGTGGGATTATGGCCCTCTTGGCGTTGAGCTAAAGAGAAATATCAAAAACCATTGGTGGCAGGAAATGGTCACCAGCCGTGAAAATGTTGTGGGGATGGACGCTGCTATCCTGATGCATCCCAGAGTCTGGGAAGCCAGCGGGCATGTGGAGAACTTCCATGATCCACTCGTAGACAATAAAGACTCCAAAAAACGTTACCGCCTTGATCATCTCCTGGGTGAACAAGCTCCTGAGGTGCTTGAGGAGCTGGGTGCGGCGCTTCTCAAAAAGGGACAATCCTTTGCCAATGCAGAAGAGCAGATCCAAAGCCTGGTGACAAAGCTCATTGACCTCGGGGAACGCAGTGGAGAGCTCATGAAAACCGCTGGAGTACGGGATCCCTTCAACAATGAGGTTGGGGACTGGACAGACCTCAGACAATTTAATCTCATGTTTAAAACACACATGGGTCCCGTTGCGGACTCCGGCTCGGCAGTATATCTGCGTCCGGAGACGGCGCAGGGGATATTTGTTAACTTCGCCAATGTGCAATCCACGTCTCGTCAGAAACTGCCTTTCGGAATTGCCCAGCTCGGTAAAGCGTTCAGGAATGAGATTACCACGGGTAATTTTATCTTCAGAACGCGGGAATTTGAACAGATGGAAATGGAGTTCTTCTGTCGACCCGATGAAACAGGTAAATGGCTGGAATACTGGTCTCAGGAACGTTTGAACTGGTTTAAATCCCTTGGGATCACGTCGGAAAAACTTCGGTTGAGACCACATGGCCAGGATGAGCTGGCGCATTATTCCAGTGCATGTTACGATGTGGAGTATGAATTTGATTTTGGCTGGTCGGAACTGGAAGGCATTGCAGACCGGGGTACTTTCGATCTGGATCGTCATGCAGAATTTAGCGGTAAACGACTTTCGTATTTTGATCAGGCAAATAACCAGCACATCATTCCAGCTGTTGTAGAAGCTTCAGCTGGAGTTGACAGGGCCGTCCTGACAGTTCTGGCAGATGCCTACACAGAAGAAGAGGTCAAGGGTGAAAAAAGGAATATTCTGAAATTATCGCCTAAGATCGCCCCGATAACGGTAGCTGTATTTCCCCTTTTCAACAAACTCGGCATGCCTGAGAAAGCCCGTCAAATCGTAGCAGATCTGCGAGGAGAATTCAGTGCTTTCTTCGATGCAGGAGGCTCAATCGGGCGTCGATATCGTCGGCAGGATGAAGCCGGGACGCCATTCGGAATCACCGTCGATCATCAAACTCTGGAAGATAACACCGTAACGTTACGGGACAGAGATACCATGGAGCAGGTCAGAATATCAGCCGATCAGGCGAGAAATGCCATCCGTGATAAACTATAGACCGGCAGGTTGCCCCAATTTCATACCCTACCCTAATTGCTTTTGAAAATTCATTCCTAAGCACCGAATTTATTTGAATAAATTGTTGTTTTGGGGATATTCATCGCTGTAGTGTAAATTTCCCATACCTGGAAATCATATTTGCGGGTTTTTAATGTTTTCCGATTTTAAATCAATGGAAGGAGTAAATGATGATAAAAAATGTCGGTAGTTCAGATAAACTGATTCGTTACCTGTTAGGTCTCGTTATTCTGGGCTTTGGATATTATTATAAAAGTTGGTGGGGTCTTGTTGGAATCATCCCCATCGGAACGGCATTGATGGGCTGGTGCCCGGCTTATCTGCCTTTCAAACTCAGTACAAACAAAAAAGAGGATTAATTTTATAGTATCGAACAGGAAAATCAACCCTTCCGTCAGTATGTGATTTTCCTGTGATACCTGTAAACAACTAAATCAAATCAACCAATAAAAAAGGCTGCCCAAACAGGCAGCCTTTTTTATTGATAAAGAATATATTACTACTTTACCAGCATTACTTTCTGTTTCAATGAAACATTGTCAGAAGTCATGCTGATCAGGTAAACACCACTGGAGTAATTTTCGGCATCCCAGACGATCTGGTGATTTCCTGCGCTTAGGTCTTCATTCATTAAGACCGCAACTTCGTGTCCGAGCATATCGTGAACCCGAATCTGAACATGAGATTCTTTCGGCAGACCAAAAGATATGGTCGTGACCGGATTGAATGGATTCGGATATGCAGGATTCAGGACATAAGTGTCAGGAATTACGGAGGTATTCACCGCAACGCCATTACCATGCCAGTCAGCCACAATGCCCGATTCTATCGTCATTGAACCCTCGAAACTGAATAATGCGGTACTCAGTAAGGGGGAGCCATCTGTCGAATAGAGCAGGATTGTATTATCAGAGGACTGAATTTCCCAGCCGTCACTCACATTGGAAGTAACAATGGAGAAATTACCGGTAACGTTCAGTTGAACACCTGCCACTTTACCGTCAACCGTAAGCTCGACCTGGTTTGATTCAATCATGATCTGGGCTGATTTTACCGGTTCACCTTTATCGATACGACCGCCCAGGATCAGGTCGATAATGGTAACGATATCAAGAATGTCAACGGAACCGTTTCCGTCCACATCAGCAGCTGCGATCTGTTCATCCGTGAAGGTCTGAGTCCCAAGGATATAACCGACGATTTGGACAACATCGAGAATATCCAGTGAGCAGCTGTTATCCACATCACCGGGAACTGCTTCACCCTGGTTCCACCATTCACCGCAGGGACCATAATATTCCATCAGAGCTTCTGCCAGAGCGACATCTTCAGGTTCTGCCCAATCGGTGAGTGACAGATCTGCGCCCGTACCAAAGATTGGGTCAGCGCCATTTTCAAATTCTCTGTGACAACTTACAGCACAGGAATTTGGCATCGCATAATCCAGGGTCTTCGAAGGAGGAATAGGCTCGAAAGTATGTGAATGGATATCATATGCAACTGCAGATTTGGCCACTTTCGGCATGTGACATTTAGTACATCTGCTGGGTCCGTTCACAGGATCATAGGGATGATGCGTGTGTTCTGAAACGATTGCACCGATGGCCTCAATATTGTTATCATACTCGGCCACCATCTCTTTTGAGATATCCGCAAAATCTCCGTGTGTGGAGTGACAGGCCAGGCAGAGGGTATTGTTGTCAGGTTCGGTTGCAATGATGAGACCGTCTTCATCGATTTCTTCAACGACCTGGTGTTCTCCGCCGCCATGTGGATCGTGACATTCGTAACATCTGACTTCATGATAAGCAAAGGTAGGCTTACTTGATTCATAAAAATCATAGTACTGCTGATGATGTTTCTTTGAGGTTTGCTTTTCACCTTCAATTTGTCCATCACCCCAGAAGCCACCATGGTTGATGTAGTAGTCACCCCAGACATCGCCAACTTCCCAGTCGTGCATATCACCTTCAACATCGTTAAAGGGATAGGAAAGTGTCTCGTTGGGGAAGCTTTTACCCCGTGAGTGACAGAAGCCGCAGAGGTCGTTAGACTGCTGAGCGGTAAGGTCACTCGGGTTCACGATACCAGCGGGATCGCCAAAGTGATCACCACCGGGGCCGTGACAACGTTCACAACTGGTGTTGATCAGATCGGGAGCGCCATCACCATCGATATCATAAGTGGTAATTCCCATATCAGCCGCAGATGCATCAGGTGCATCAGCTACCCATTCTCCATCTGCCGTTTGGCTCACGTCGGTATAGGTGAAGTGACAGCCAACACAGCCCTTTTCGAAGGAACGACTGTTACCGGCAATGTCTGCCGCGGTTGTCGCTGATCCGTAAATGGGCATATCAGCGTCATCATACCAGGCATCTGCATGGTAGGTCACATATTCATTTGTGGTCTCGTTGAACTGTACCGGAGAGACATAGTGACCGAAAGATTCAGATCCATCAGCCAGCGGGACTTTCAGCACATAGCGCTGTTTATACAAACCGCTTCCGCCATACGTCAGGGCTACCGGGTAAGTCAGTTCACCCATGGTGATGGTGTATGTATCTGTACCGGCATCGTAACCCAATACCGGAGCATTAGCACCATATTGAGCAAATGCATCGACGGTTGACAGATCCAGGCCGTCCATGAAGTCATCGACACCATTTCCATCGACATCAGCAATGATACCGTAGAGGTCCTGCATCGAATTCTCTCCTTTTGGTACGGTGAATCCGTTAGCATGTAAGGTTGTCCTCCAACCTGATTTATCAGGATGACAGGAAAGACAGGTTTCAGGTCCGACGTATGTATTGGCATCAGCAGGTGCATGGATCATTGCAGCAAAGCCCACGAGTTCTTCCACAGTTTTATCTGGAATATCGTCATCAGGATCATCGTTATGACAGGCCAGACAGGTATGCTGTAAGTCCAGAGAAGCTTCTCTGCCGTCCTCGTCTCTCACGTATGAACCATCTTCCGTNNNNCTGACGGTAATCTTCCACAGGTGGGAACGTACGTCAGCTTTGTAACCACTCTGTCCCCGGGTCGTACCTGACTTTGCCGCATAAGGCATGTGACAGTCGATGCAATCCAGATCAACCGGGTGGTTGAAATTAGCAACATTATCCGGGTGGCAGGTTGCACACTGCATGGTAATTCCATCACCATCCCAGGTAACTCTCTTGTGCGGGTCATGGCAGGTTGCGCAGGTAAACCCCTGTGCAGCATGATCGGTAGCTGAGAATTCGTCCCATTGTTCATGATGACGCACGAAGCCGCCACTGGCATCGATGGGAGCCGCGAATCCACGGTTATGACAGGTTCCGCAGAGGAAGTTCACATCGTCACCATTCGGATCCGGCATTACGCCATCGAGGCCGCCGCCGTTATTGTTATCAAATTCATAGACCAGGTCAATGTCATTGGGATCCTGGGTTCCGATATGTGATCCACCGGGACCATGGCAGGCTTCACAGCCTACGCCCGACTCTGCAAAAGACCCGAGATCATAACCTTCCAGCCAGCTTCCGTCCGGAGTTGCGCCGGTTGTGTGGCATTTGAAACAGTTATAATTGTAGACCTTATTCTCGTCTGTGGCATGGTAATCAGCCCAACCGTAATCAACCCCTCCATAGAAGTTGAATTGATTGTGTCCGGCACCGGGATTGATGATACTGCTTCCGGTTCCCGCAATGGTACCGGTATTATCCACGAACCTTGCTTTCCAGCCAAATCCGCCGATAACTCCGGAGATATCATCCCAGGTTGCCCCTAATCCAGTCATCCAACTGTCTTCAAAATTCGTCACGAAATCGGGATAAACGGGAGGATTTCCGTTTTCAACAACGTTGAATTTGTAAGGATGTCCCGATTCATTCCATTCATTATAGTTTTCTTCGTGACAGGCCTGACAGGTCTCGGAGCCGACATATTGACCATCGGTCTGAGTGTGCATCCTGGCTGCAAACTCAACGAGTTCATCTACGGTTTTATCCGGAATGTCATCATTGGGGTCATCGTTATGACAGGACAGACAAGTATGCTGTAAGTCCAGAGAAGCGGGTCTGTCCGCATCATCTCTCACCCATGAACCATCTTCGGTGAACATGGATTCTGTGCTGGCAGTGATTTTCCACAGGTGAGATCTGACATCAGCTTTATAGCCGCTCTGTCCCCGGGTTGTACCCGACTTGGCGGCATAGGGCATGTGACAGTCGATGCAATCCAGATCCACAGGGTGATTCAGTGTAGCAACATTATCGGGGTGGCAGGTTGCACACTGAATCGTAATGCCGTCACCATCCCAGGTAACTCTTTTATGCGGGTTGTGACAGGTCGCACAGGTGAATCCTTGGTCTGCATGAGCGGTTGCTGAGAATTCATCCCATTGTTCGTGATGACGAACGAATCCGCCACTGGCGTCGATGGGAGCTGCGAATCCACGATTATGACAGGTTCCGCAGAGGAAGTTCACGTCGTCGCCATTCGGATCCGGCATTACGCCATCTAGGCCGGCGCCGTTATTGTTATCGAACTCGTAAACGAGGTCAATATAATTGGGATCTGCCAGATGGGGGCTCGCAAATGAACCGTGGTCATAACCTGGACCGTGGCAGGCTTCACAGCCTACACCGGACTCTGCAAAAGACCCGAGATCATAGCCTTCCAGCCAGCTCCCATCCGGGGTTGCACCCGTCGTATGGCATTTGAAACAGTTATAATTATAGATTTTATTTTCATCCCCGGCATGGTAATCGACCCAGCCATAATCAACACCTCCGTAGAAGTTGAATTGATTATGCCCGGCACCGGGATTGATAATACTACTGGCAGTTCCTGCGATAACACCGGTGTTATCCACAAAACGAGCTTTCCAGCCAAATCCGCCAATGACTCCGGAGATATCATCCCAGGTTGCTCCCAAACCGGTCATCCAGTCATCCTCGAAATTCACTACGAAATTCGGATAGACCGGGGGAACGCCGTTTTCAACAACGTTGAATTTGTAAGGATGTCCTGAGTTAGACCAGTCAGCAAGCTTGTCAGGGTGACAAGTACCACATTGCTGTGATCCAACATACTCCTGAGCAAAAACGAAACCGGCACAGAAAACCGTCAATGCTAGTATCATTTTACTTATTTTCATTGTTTCTCCTTTACACATCGTTATACACTACTAAATTGGATATGGAATTTATTCAATGCTCCGAGAAGCACTTCCCCGAGGACTCTTTGATCTATCGGATGCTGCTGATAGAAGAAAGCTCCCGCTTCGTGAATTTCCCCACCAATTCTATTATCAAGTTCTTTACTCATAACAATTAATGGAAGTTTGGGCCGCATCTTCCGGATAACTTTTATCCATCGTAGATTATCAGACCCCAGCCGTTCACAATCAAAAGCCGTCACAGCATATCTGTCGCTGA
>JAADGM010000074.1 GCA_013152375.1 FCB group bacterium
CCAAACATCCAACGCTTTATTTTAGTATTTTGATCTTCCCGGTATCATCGGTGTCAGGCTCAATATCGTTATTTTCAAATAACTGATGACCCATATTTATGACCAGATAGACAATGATCGTGAAGAATATCCCATAGAATATATGTCCGGTCCCGCAGATAATCCCCACAACTGCAGAGAAGATGTACAAAAGCCGTTGGTCAAAATTCTGATCTCTGGTAAGGAGAATGACAGCCGTGATCACTGTGAATATGGAAGCCCCCAGTACGAATCCTGCAGAATTGTCGGAAGAAAAACCGGAAATACTCACCAGGGAGACTGCAATAAGGCTGATAAGCGCTGAATATAAAATTCTGGATTCACTCCGGATTTTCCCGGGTTCATACGCCAGTGCGCCGCCCAAAATTGCCCCAAAGAGCAACTTCAGGATAAATGCAATCAGAGAAAACATACTGAAATTTAGCTAAAATGTTGTTTTGAATCGTAGTTTAAATTTGTAAAGATTCAAAAGATCGAGAACGGGTGTTCCCAAAATTTGGGTGTCTGGGACGAACCCCCAGAATCTGGAATCAAAACTGTTGTCCCGGTTATCCCCCATAAAAAAATAAAAATTATGCTGAAAGGTATAGGTTTCCAGATCACTGATATTCCTGCCATTGATTTTAAGATTGTCATATACGAGATCGTAATCTTCTTTTCTGAAACGAATTTCCCAGGGGTTATAGATATTGTGCGCCCTGTTTTTTTCGATCAGTTGTTGAATATACTGCTGCTGATCCATCCGCTGTTTACGTTGTATTTCCGCTTTCGATCCTGACAATAATCCCAGTAATTTATATTTCAGAAACCCCTTCATACGCCCCATCTCGTGTGCATCAATGACGGTAAACACTTTGTCCCCAAGGGTCACATGATTACCATCCTGGACCAACAGGGTGATAATAGAGGCCCAATCACTGATCTTTGAAAAATCGATCTCCATCCCTTTAAACGGCACAACGAAAGGAGCAATATTATCCTGGTTTCCGTGGAAGTATGAATAAAGATTCTGTTCTTTATCAGGTGGGTAAATTGTACCTTTCACGTATTTTGCATTTTGAGGAAACTGCATTTTTCGATTGTTGACAAAAATATCGCCGCCCTTGATCGATACGGAGTCACCGGCTGTCCCGATGCACCGCTTGACATATTTCTGAAAAGGATCTCTGGGAAATTCAAAAATGGTCACATCGCCGGATGCCAGCTCCTTGAACTTTGGGAGACGGAACCAGGGAATATCAAATCCCAGGCGAGTCCAAATGAGCCCCACTCTGGTAGGCGTCCGCATACCATAGATGAATTTATTGCCGATGAGCATATCGCCAGTTAATATAGTATCTTCCATCGAACCGGTCGGGACTACATAAATTTCCACCAGCGTCGCCTTGATGGTCAGGGCGATAATGATGAGGATCAGCATCACTTTCAGCTCAACCCAGAAATTACGACTTAATCCTAAAAATCTTTTTTCAGCTAGATGATTTTTCATTATTATTTCTTTAATATTTTGGGAGCTTATACTTTACCAGGCGCTTGCTGTTCCGCCTCTTCGGCTGTCGCCCGACACCAGGATCAAATTCGTGGTTGTATCGATCTGAATACAGTTTGCTTCTCCTATGGAGCTGCGTATATAGAATTGATAGCCTCTTTTAGAAAGCAACTGAAGAGTTTCCAGTGAGAAACTGTTGGCTTCCAGTCCCACATAATCAGGCAGCCATTGATGGTGAAAGCGCGGAGCTTCAACGGCATCTTCAATATTCATCCCAAAATCGATAACATTCGAAATGATCTGTGCAACCGTAGTAATAATTGTCGATCCCCCCGGAGAGCCCAGAACGAGAAATAAATCACCCCCGGGTGTCTCAACGATCGTGGGTGTCATCGAGCTGAGCATACGCTTCCCGGGTTCAATGGCGTTTGCCCGGGCACCGATGAGTCCAAAATTATTCGGGACTCCGGGTTTTGCAGAGAAATCATCCATTTCATTATTCAATAAAAACCCGGCACCGTCAACTGTAATCCCGTTGCCGAACCAACCATTAAGGGTGGTTGTGACTGAAACTGCATTGCCCCATTTATCTACAACGGAATAATGGGTGGTTTCGTTCGATTCATTGTATGGGAAGGGCAGATCTCCATGCGTTACCGAACTACTTGGAGTCGCCATAAGTGAATCCACATCCTGCCAGCGCAGGTCTGCATATTCCTTTGAAATTAATTTATCCAATGGGCTTTCGACAAAATCCATGTCTCCTAAAAAATACGCCCGGTCTGCATAAGCGCGTCTTTCAGCTTCCACGACGTAATGAAGATGATCAGCTCCGTGATAGGATAAAGACCCCAGGTCCAGGTTTTCAAGTTGGTTTAGAATCTCCGCCAGTACTACGCCTCCCGAGGATGCAGGCGGCATGGTATGGATTTTATAACCCCGGTAATCAAAGCTTACGGGTTCCCGCTCGACGGCATGATAATTCTTCAGATCAGCAGCTGTGATCAGTCCGTCCGTCCTCCGCATACAATTAACGATCATTTTCCCGGTTGTGCCTTCATAAAATTCTCTTGGGCCTTCTTTACTGATCCTTTTCAGGGTTTTCCCGAGGTCCTTCTGGATCAGCACATCAGAAATACCATAGGGGGTCGGTTTGGTGAAAATTTTCCGGCTTTCGGTATCACGGGAGAGATACTCAGCCTTCAGATTTAATCTTTCGGCATCCTGAAAATGCAGGGGGAACCCCTTTTTTGCAAGGGCTATGGCCGGGGAAATGAGTTTACGCCATGGCGTCAAACCATATTTCTGATGTGCCAGACCGAACCCGTCAACCGAACCGGGCACGCCGGCCGCCCAGGAGGTTTCTAAACTTTTACCTGGAATTACATCTCCATTATCGTCTAAAAACATATCTCTGGACGCGGCAGCCGGAGCTTTCTCCCTGAAATCGATGGTGGTTACGGTACCGTCCGCCAGACGGATGACCATGAAGCCGCCGCCGCCGAGATTGCCGGCAGCGGGGTGTGTCACCGCCAGAGCAAAACCCACTGCAATGGCAGCATCAACTGCATTCCCGCCGGCCTTTAATATTTCGATACCCGTTTGCGTAGCAAGCTCACTTGAAGAGGTCACGGCGCCATTATAGCCGGCGGCATCAGGAACCCTACCCGACAGGAAAATGAACAGAAAGAAAATGAGAAAGATTTTTTTATACAACGGATAATCCACTTTTGATTCGTTTAATGACAGGTTTCGACCCATAAAATTGCACCGAAATTACATCAAAGCGCGCATTCTGAACGATTCCTTTTTCCTGAAGAAAAGTACTTGCCGCAGCGATAATACGGTCTCGTTTCCGGCTGTCGATCTGGTCCAGCGGGTCTCCCCAATTATGTGGTGATAGCTGTGTTTTGACCTCAGTAAAAACGATCTCCCCCGCTTCATTGTGAATAATATCAACCTCACCTACTCCGGGAACATTGTAGTTCATCGCGATTATCTCGCAGCCCAGTTTTATAAGGCCGCCGGCAGCTAACTGTTCGCCCAGACGCCCTAGCTTCCGCTTTTCCCTAAAATCTGCAAATGTGGGCAGATACTGACTCACAGGGTTGAACGATTTCCGATGAATAGGCGCGGCACCGAACTCGCGGATGGCTTTGAGATGTTCCCGGGTACCGTACCCCTTATTACTTGAAAATGCATATTCCGGATAAACCACCGCATATTGCTCCATCAGCCTGTCTCTGGTAACCTTGGCGATAATGGAGGCGGCAGCGATACTGAGGGAACGATCGTCACCGTGTATAATACTTTCCTGCAGGTAGCCGGGTAGATCTGCAGGATTTCCATCGACCAGTAGAACCTCCGGGCGCATTTTCAGACTGCCCACAGCCTTCCGCATAGCAAGATAGGTGGCCTGCAGGATATTCAGCTTATCGATCTGCCGTTCGTGAACGATGCCAATACCGATATCAGAGGCCTCCCGGCGAATCACGGCAAAGAGCCGCTCCCTTTTCAGGGCGGTGAGTTTTTTTGAATCCCTGACACCTTCCAATTCAACTTCTGCCGGCAAAACGACAGCCGCTGCGACAACCGGTCCCGCCAGCGGGCCCCGGCCTGCTTCGTCAATTCCGGCAATTCTCTCAACTCCTTGGGAATGATATTTCTTTTCAAAAGTCAGCATGTTTGATGACCCGGCAAGCTTTTCCAGTCCTGCAATATTAATGCATCTTTGAAGGTATTTTGAAATAAATTATCACCAATCAATTTTTCTAAGGGGCAGTGGACCCCGTCGGAAAACATGCAACTGTCATCGGTTTCAGAAAATATAGGAACTTGTGAAGTTCGGTTCCAAAGCTGTATTTTCGAGCAGTAACAAAGCTTATTCTTCCATAAACATGACTATTCGGTGGGGATGCATGGTTAGTCTGCCGCATGAGTAACTACAAAGCAGGATCATTATGAATAAAAAGAAAATCTGGTACAAAGTGCTTGAGCATAAGCAGGAGCTTACGGAAGGACGTGTCATGACTGTAACGGCCGGCCGCAAGGATATTTGTCTGACGCATTTTGACGGGAAATACACAGCTCTTGAAAATAAATGCCCTCACCAGGGTGGCCCCCTGGGCGAAGGCAGCATCGAGAACGGAATGTTGCGCTGCCCCTGGCATGGTTGGGATTATCATCCCTGCACAGGACTGCCGCCGGGCGGCTATGACGACGGTCTTGAGATATTCGGACTAAAAATCGAAAATGATGCTGTGTATGTCGGACTTCAGGAAGCAGAAAAACATGAATCCACCATCTCAGACATCATGGTTGAAACCATGGTAAACTGGGGAGTCACCAGAGTCTTCGGCATGGTGGGGCATTCCAATCTGGGGCTCGCTGATGCTTTGCGCAGACAGGAATCTAAGGGAAATCTGAAATATGTCGGAATCCGACACGAAGGGGCTGCTGCTTTTGCGGCATCTGCTTATGGCAAACTAACTGGAAAGCCGGCAGCCTGTTTTGCAATAGCCGGTCCCGGGTCCACCAATCTGTACACCGGGCTTTGGGATGCAAAAGTAGATCGCTCTCCGGTAGTTGCGCTGACTGGGCAGGTTGCCACACAGGTAGTTGGAACCGGAAATTTCCAGGAGGTTGACCTGATCCGGGCTTTCGAGTCAGTTGCCGGATTCAATCACCGCGTTGAACAAAACAGTGACCATGCAGAACTGATGTCCCTGGCGGTTAAACAGGCCATCCTGAACCGGGATGTATCTCACCTCACATTCCCCGATGAAATCCAGACGATACCGGCTGCAGCGGGGAAAATCCCTGCAACACCCGAAGGGAGAATGACCCCGCTTACAATTGCACCACCGGAAGTGTCTTTTCAAAAAGCGGTTAAGATGTTAAGTGCATCACGCCGGCCTGCGATTATTGTAGGCCATGGAGCACGCTTCTCCATGCAGTGGGTCATATCGTTGGCGGAAAGGCTAAGGTGCCCGGTGATGACCACCTTTAAGGCCAAGGGGCAGATCTCTGATTCTCACCCTCTGGGATGCGGAGTGCTCGGCCGGAGCGGAACTCCCATTGCATCCTGGTTTATGAATGAAGCCGATTTACTGCTGGTAGTCGGTGCGTCCTTTTCCAACCATACCGGTATCACCCCCAAGAAACCCACAATTCAGATCGATCTCG
Organism: FCB group bacterium; assembly: GCA_013152375.1. Classification (GTDB taxonomy): domain Bacteria; phylum Fidelibacterota; class Marinisomatia; order SCGC-AAA003-L08; family JACNLC01; genus JAADGM01. The sequence continues at coordinate 5,714 of JAADGM010000074.1, forward strand.
ATCCCCTCGCACTTGGGAAGTTTAACAGTGTTGACGTACCGGTCTGGGGAGACATCTCTGTTACTGTTCGTAACCTGATCGAGCGACTTCCCAAAAATGTCCGAAGCGAAGATCACACCGAAGAAATCGCCGCCCGGCGTGCAATCTGGCAGGAGGAAAAGCAGAAACGTCTATTGGAGGACAGGGGCAACGGTATCAGCTCCATTGCTGTTTTTTCCAGCCTGAGTAAGACCATCAGGGATGATGCAATTATCTGCGTGGACGTAGGGAACAACGCCTACTCTCTCGGGCGTTATTTCGAATGCCGGCGGCAGACCTTTCTCATGTCCGGATATCTGGGATCCATCGGTTTTGCCTTTCCGGCAGCAATGGGAGCCTGGGCAGCAGTTGGCGATCGACGACCCATAATCGCAGTTGCCGGCGATGGCGGCTTTTGTCAGTACATGGCGGAACTGACCACCGCCGTAAAATATAAAATGCCCATAAAAATCATTATTCTGAACAATAATGAACTCGGAAAAATCTCCAAAGAACAGCGCTCCGGTGAATTTGAGGTCTGGGGTACGAAGCTGGTCAATCCTGAATTTGCTGAATATGCACGGGGCTGCGGAGCCCTGGGAGTGAAGATTACCGAAAGCTCAAAATTAGAAGAAAAACTCAGGGAGGTTCTGAACCACAAGGGTCCGGCACTGTTGGAAATTATTACAGACGTCAGTTTGATTTGACCCATCAGCGTAGCGGTAACTCCCTTATCATAAATCAGGGGGCAGGAAAATGCACGAACAGATAAAGCTGGCACCCATTGCCAGAGTGAAAAATGAGCGAAAAGAAATTGTTGACGGCAACTGGGACAGGGTTATCTCCGAGATTGCTCTATCGGATAAATTACCATCAGAGTGTCTGCGTGGGATTGAGGAATTTTCTCACCTGGAGATTATCTTCTTTTTCCACAGGACCCAAAGGATAGTGACCGGCAGTGCACACCCGCGAGAGAATCCTCGATGGCCTGAAGTCGGGATCTTCGCACAACGGAAGAAAAACCGACCCAATCGTCTGGGAGTAACCATTGTACGCCTGTTGAAGGTAGAAGACCGGAAATTATTCGTGACAAACCTGGATGCTGTCGATGGGACCCCGGTTCTGGATATTAAACCCGTCTTCCGGGAATTCCTGCCATCCGAAGAAATTCTTCAGCCGGCCTGGTCACATGAACTGATGAAAAATTATTGACCGAAGTTGGACGCTGCTGGGAAAGCACGAATTTCAACTGTAAAAGTTATCTAATAGGACTTTTCCGCGCATCGATATACTCCCGCCGATGTAATTTTAGCCTGCTGTTAGGGGTGCCGTTTATACAGAAATAAATTCTGAAGATAGGCGGCTGAGAAAAAACCCTGGAACCTGATCTAGATAATTCTAGCGGAGGAAAACACCTTGAAAACAATCACATCAATTTTATTTCTCTTACTTATTTCGACCCTGTACTGCGGTCAATGGATTTCCGGAAAAGTTCTGGACGGCGACACGGACACTCCCCTCGCGGATGTCAATATTTCAGTCGGGGACACTTTGGGTACAACTACTGACGATAACGGTGAATACCTGATCAAAGTACTTTCCAACGGATCGCTGCTCCGCTTCTCCCATATCGGCTATCGTGAGAGGATTATCCGGGCAGGGGCGGTCACACCTGTCGTCCGCTTAACTCCTACTGAAATTCTGTTGCCGGAGATTTCCATCTCAACGACTCGCGTCATTCCCGGAGTGACTCCCGTCTCTTATTCAACGCTAACCGCCAATGAGATAGAATCGCGTTACACGGTGGAGGATGTCCCCATGCTGCTCTCGGCTGAACCCGGAATATATGCTTACAGCGAATCCGGGAATGGCACCGGATACTCCTATGTTTCCATCCGTGGTTTCGATCAGAGCCGGATCGCCGTAATGGTGGACAACGTTCCTCTGAATGATAATGAAAACCACCAGGTTTACTGGGTTGATCATGGGGATATATTGAGTGACGCCCAGGATGTTGAAATTCAGCGCGGAGTGGGAAACAGCCTGTACGGAGCAACAGCATTCGGCGGTTCCATCAATGTACAGACATCAATTAGGTCAGGTGAAGAAAGTGTATCCTTATCTGCCCTGAGAGGTTCTTTCACGACACAGAAATACAGACTTGAATATAAATCGGGCCGCCGTTTTGGTGAAAACCTGGGAATTACCTTGCGAGGATCGTCTATTGCCTCAGCCGGTTACCGGGTTGATTCAAAATCCGATCAACGTTCATTATTTGCAGGCCTTGAGTTCAACTCGAAAAAAATGAAAAATCAATTGAGGATGAACATCGGCAAAGAGATCAGCAGACTGCAGTGGGACGGGATATCAGGAGAGATGATCAACGATCGTAAACTTCGCAACGGAAAAATGGACTGGACTATTCCCTTCACCGATGATTTCCTGCAGCAAATCTACTCATTGAATTCTTTACTCATTTTGAATGAACATTTCACCTTCAAGAATACTGCATACCTTGTAAAAGGCTCGGGGTTTTACGAGGTGCAAAAATACCGACAGGATTTCTACAGCTACAATTTGGATGTGCTGAATGAATATCCCGACTCGCTGGAATCGGACCTGAAGACAGACCTCATTCGCCGCAAATGGATCCAGAATATTTACTACGGTTTGGTTCCTACTCTTACTTATCAGTCAGGGCGCTGGCGCAATGACACAGGAGTTGAGCTAAGGCAATATTCGGGTAATCACTTTGGTGAAGTCAGCCGGACTTCGGATCCTCTCCTGACGGGAAAGCTGCCCTCAGTCTTTCGTTACTATGAGTTCAAGGGTGAGAAATTTTCAACTACCCTCTTTAACCACACCGTCTATTCTGTGGGGGATCTGCATCTCACGGCGGATATACAGTATCAGCTGCACCGCTGGAATCTGGATCAAAAGGCCATCGGACACTTTCCCGGTTACCGGATCAAAGCCAATTGGGAGTTTCTGAATCCGCGACTGGGAGCCAGCTATTCCCTTTCACCGGAATTATCCGTATTTACAAATTACGGTATTGCCAGAAAGGAACCTGCCGATGATCAGATCCTGAATGCTGACGATGTCCGGGATACACCCAAAGCAGCCCGGCCGGAGAAAATCTCTGACCTGGAAATAGGTTTTGATCATCATAGCCAACAGCGATCACTGAAAGTAAATTATTACTATATCCGCTACCAAAATGAAATCATCACAGATATTTATGATTTTGAAGAAACCCAGTTCGAGGTGGAGTCCGCCGACAAGACGATTCACCGGGGATTGGAATTTGAAACATCCCTCAATTTTACTGAAAAATTTGCTGTAGCTCTCAATGGCGCCATAGCTTCAAATTATTATGCGGCAGGCAGCCTGAAGAACCGGCAGTTGATGAATTCACCGCAGCAGCTTTTTAACTTTTCAGCCGATTTTACACCGGGCAGGATCATCGGATTCTCACTGTTGGTAAAATACGTGGGGCGTCAGTATATTGACGACCGGAATTCAAGGGAATTATCCATCGATCCCTTTACTGTCCTCAACACGAGGGTTCGGATAAAATACCATGAATTTCAGGTTAATTTTACCGTGAATAATATTTTTGATAAATTATACTCAACTTATGGTTACAGTTACGATGGCGGATACTACTGGCCGGGTGCAACGCGCAATATGTATCTCGAAATTAAATACAGTTTTTAAAACCCGGCTCATAATAGCGAAGAGCAGATAATGAGGTCGGTTACCTAAATATTATCGATAACTATGTGGCAAGCTTTACTAGATAAACTGGCTCCGGCCTATCAACCGGTTTTTGATTTGATGGATGGCATAACACCTCAGCAGGACCTGGTGCTGATCTACCTGCTGGCAACGCTGTTGATCGGTTTATATAAGCGGTCCGACACGGATATGAATTCCTACCTTTTTGCCGGCCGTAGATTGACAATCCCGGCCTTCGTGGCCACACTCGTTACAACCTGGTACGGCGGCATTCTTGAGATTGGCCGCTATTCTTTTAAGAACGGGATTGTGACCTGGATAATCTTCGGATTCTTTTATTATATAGCAGCACTGCTTTTTTTGAAATTCATCGCTCCAAAGATCTATGACCTGAAAATCCGGACAATTCCCGAATTTCTGAATCATCAGTATGGCAAGTCAGTTGCGTTATTCGGGTTTCTATTCGTCTTCATGCTGGTTTCACCGGCCCCCTACCTGAAAATACTGGGGAGCCTTTTCCGGCACCTCTGGGATATTCCGGAAATAACTGCCCTGGAACTCGGTGCATTGTTCTCAATCATTTATGCCATTGGCGGCGGTTTTTCATCGGTTGTCCGTACCGACAAGCTGCAGTTCGTACTCATGTTCAGCGGATTTGCTTTCATCCTGATCATGGCCGTAAATCAATACGGTGGGATACAGTTTCTCAAAACACACGCCCCAGATTATGCTTTTTCCGTTCCCGGAAATCTCAGCTGGAGTTTTATTCTAATCTGGGGATTTATCGCACTGGTTACTTTTATTGATCCGGGGTTTTATCAACGCTGTTACGCCGGAAATAACGTGATGGATGTCCAGAAAGGGTTGAAAATTTCTATCCTGTTCTGGCTGCTGTTTGATTTCATGACCGTCTTTACGGGAATCTATGCCTCTGCCATCCTCCCCGCTGACATTGCCGGAAGCCCCTATCTGGAACTTGCCGACATGCTGCTGCCCCCCATCACCCGGGGGTTCTTTCTTGTTTCACTTTTTGCAATCGTCATGTCCACTATCGACAGCTACACCTTTATCTCGGCCTATACACTGGGTAAAGACCTCCCGGAAATCCTTGCCGGCCCCGGCTTAAAGGTCCAGACGATGAAACTTACACAAATTGCCATCCTCATCACGGCGGTTTTCTCCATCCTGCTGGCAAGGTACTTTCCTCATGTTATCGATATCTGGTACACAGTCGGGACTTTTTCAATACCCGTACTGGTGGTTCCGCTGATTGCAGCCATGTATAAAAAACCTCTGCGTCACCCACTGCCCGTGATGTCATTTTCTCTGATTGCTTCTTTGGTTTGGTACGGGATTGGCTTTTATTCGAAGAAAAATGGTGAAATGGTTTATCCGCTTGGGGTGGAGCCGCTCTATCCCGGACTGTTGTTGAGTCTTACCCTGTATTTCCTTCTCAACTTTATTTCCCGCAAAGATAAGACCGGAGATGAAACGGTCTGAGTTGTTCAGGCACTGAAATTGTCTAAGTTATTGCATCCCAGTCCAAAGGGCCTGAAGAGAAGGAATTTTTCAGCCGTGGAAGTACCACCTGACACCACGCCCTCTTGAAATACGCCAGCGATTCCTCCCATTGTCCGCCCTCCCCGTAGCCGTCGTTGACCAGCGTGACTTTCGTATGATGCGCATCAACTGCTTCAAATCTCACCGTGACATGGGTGTACTGCCAACGGACTTCCTTCAGGTGGGGCGGAGAATTCCAGGTAAAGGACAGCATTTTACAAGGTTGGATACCGAGGATCCTGGTTCCTTCCGCACCTCTGCTGCCCGTTTTTGCAGATGGATTAAAATATATTTCGTAACGTCCCCCGACCTTCAACTCAATATCGCAGTCAGGAGCAAAAAATGACCTTATGCCATCTGCAGTCGTCCAGGCCCGCCAAACCTGCTTCAGGTTCGCTGGACAAACGACACTGCATTTTATGAAACGAGTCATTTCAGGAGCCGGGATGAGAAGGGTCAACATGAGATCCGGATATATCCGCCTCTTTTTTAAAAATTCCTTCAGCCCAGTGGTGACGGTGGAGCGGTCCGTCCCCATGCCGATGTTCTGGCCCCCAATACTCTCTGTAATTCAGAGAAATAAAATCCGAAAACAGATCTTTCAGTTCACCCGGTTCAAGGTAAGTCCGTAATTCGTTTTGCAGGGAGAGAAAAGAATTATTTCCGCAGCTTTTCCATTTTTTTGAATGCTGCCCAAAACCCGGGTCCGCAACAGTGAAAGCGGTTGCAAATATAAGCCCGCATTTCATCGTCCACTTTGTAACTGCTGCCATCAACTCTAAAATTTGGTTTTTGGATAAAATCGGCATAACTCCGAATAACAGAATTGCCGCGTAGGTATTCGATAAAGGAGAAAAATTTTGAAAATCTCTCTGGTGGATGATTATTTCAAAT
>JAADGM010000089.1 GCA_013152375.1 FCB group bacterium
ACAAAAAGACCCGTCGGGCAGGGCAGCGGATTGGGCCTGACTATCGCTAATGGAATTGTAAACAGCTTTAAAGGGCTGCTATCAATTGAGAGTGAATTAGGAAAAGGTACGACCGTTAAAATCGGAATCCCGATTGCAGCTTGATTATGATCTGTTCTTTTTTCTGCTTATCACTCGGTTCACAGACAGAGCTACTTTTTTCCCCTCAAGAACAATCTCGCGCATCAGGATCTCACTTAGATAGGTAGAGCCATCCTTTCGGATTTTTTGCTCAGTGAATCGAATAGTTTTACCGGCATTCAATTCTCTTTCATATTTATCAACCTCAAGAATTGCTTCTTCTTCAACTGAAAAATCCTTAACGATGTTCATTCCGATCAATTCATTAATGGCATACCCAGTCTGCTCACCGGCTGCATGATTAGCATCAATAATACGTCCGGAATACTCCCCTCCCACTTCACAGATGAAAATGGCATCCGGCAAACGGTCATAAAATTGCCTGAATTTGTTTTCCCGGGCCTTGAGTTTGCCCAGCAGACTCTTTTCACGGGAAATATCTTCAATAGTCCCCTGAATGCCAATCAGATTATTTTTAATATCAAACACCGGATTGAGATGGTATTTCAGGCAGGAATGTTTGCCCCAGATAGAAGTATATTCGCATTCAAATTGCCCCGGTTCCCCGGATTCCAAAACCTGTCTGAAAGATTCTGAAATTCCTGCATCGACCACCGGTTGAAAGGTAAACATATTAATTTCCATCGTTTTTTCAGCCGATGGAGAACCCAGTATCTCCAGCAGTCGCGGGTTTATGTTCAAGATCTCGCCATTTACACCCACGAGAATTATCCCAATTGAAGAATTATCGATCAGTGCCTTATACCGTTGTTCGCTGTGTTCGAGTTTCCTGTAAGAGAGTTTCTGTTCAGTGATATCCTGGACAATACCGTGAAAACCCTGAGGGTTACCGGCACGGTCTGTCATCAGGGTTGTGGAAATCTGGCAATAACGTTCGGCTCCATCCCTCGTGTAGAACTTGAAATCAAAAATCTGTTTCGGTTCCCCTGTAAGATAGACATTATTGAAAACAGAATAAACGGCTTTAGCACTCTTTTCGTCCAGATACTGACGGTTATTCATGCCAATTAATTCTTCCGAGGAATATTTCAGCATGGCGCAGAGACTTGCATTTACATAGGTGAAATTACCAGTCAGATCTACCTCATAATAGCCTTCCTGGATGGTCTCCATGATCTCGTAATATTTGCCTTCCAGTTCCTCCAGCAATTCCAGAGTTTTTTGGTGTAATTTTTCCTTTTCGGCTTCAAGTCTGCGATTTTCATCTCTTATTTTTTTTAAATTCATCGCCTGGGTAACAGCTTCAACCAGTTTCTTACGATCAATCGGCTTGATAAAAAAGGCAAATGCGCCCAGAGCAACTACTTCTGCTGCGCTGTAAACATCTCCCACTCCGGTGATGGCAATGACCTCCGTGTTGAAACGGGAGTCCCGGATGAATTTCAAAAGATCAATGCCGGAGACTTGTCTCATGATCAAATCCGTTATCACAACATCCACTTCATTTTCCTTGAGAAATTCCTCTGCGATCTGTGCCGATTCTGCACATTCAACAGTATAGCCGGCACTCTTCAGGAAACTCCGTAAGGTTAGCCTGATGCTTTTCTCATCGTCCACTACAAGTATATTTACCATCTTACATCTCCCGACTCGATGATTTAAATGTAATTGTATCGGATCTCCCTTCCTTCGTAGGTCCCTTATCCGTTGAGTCCTGAAGCTCAGCAGCGATACTGCTTTCAAGGGGAAATTCAAGAATAAATCGTGTGAATGCCCCTGCTTCACTTTCTACCGTCATTATGCCGTGGTGCTCTTCAACAATACCCATACTGATCGCAAGACCAAGACCGGTTCCCTGATCTTTGGGTTTCGTGGAAAAAAACGGATTGAATATTTCTTCTATTATTTCAGGCTTGATCCCCGGACCGTTATCTTCTATGACAAGCCTTTGCCACTGCTCGTTATTCCTGGTGAAGCTTTTAATGATTACCACTATTTTCTTAGTGTCAAATACGTCTCCAAAATACGCATCCAAAGCATCTCTGGCATTGATCAACAGATTCAGGATTACCTGTTTTATCTGATTCGGACGACAGGGAATCGTCATTAGATTCTCTTCGATTTCTTTGACAATTGCAATTTTTGATTTTACCAGCCTGCTTCCGATTAACAGAAAAGTGTCATTGAAGATTTTCTCGAGAGTTACTGTTTCGATCGCATCGGTTTTCTGCCTTGAAAACCCCAGAATATTCCTAACGATTTTACCGATTCGATTTCCTTCCTCAATAATCCCTTCAGCGCATTCACGCTGTTCAGGTGAAGTATGCTTTTCAACAATCATTTCAGCATAGCCGATAATTCCCATTAAAGGGTTATTGATCTCGTGGGCCATGCCGCTGGCGAGCACACCCAGCGTATTCAGCCGATCCGTCTGGCGTAATTGTACTTCCATTTTGGTTAATTCGGCCTTGTGTTTATCTTTATATTCCTTATCCTTATACGCAGTCCAAGCTATCAGAAAATAGTAGGAATACAAGATACCAACAAGTAACAAACCGGACAGGATGAGGACAAGGATTCTCCTGAATCCTTTTGTAGAAGCAAGAATTTCAGACCTCGGTGTCGAGACGATAATGCTCCAGGTTCCATCCGCAATATTAACAGGGTAGTGAATGGCCTGCATTTCTATTTTGCGGCCCTTTGAATCCGGATTCGCTTCATAAGTCACGATCCCGGGCTGGTCGGCGATCATCTCTTCCATGATTTTTTCTGCACTTGCCTGCGGAGAGAAAAATGTCCTGGGAATCTGTTGTTTTTCACCCGTGTCAGATCTGTAAAGGACAGAATTGAAATTATTGATGACCCATAACACCGCAGAGTCACTTAACCTTATATTCGTCAGATATCGCTTGACGAGTTCATCAAATTGAACCAGAACCGCTACAGTTCCGGCAAATTCGCCGTTTTTATGAAACAGAGGCACATGATAAGCAATACAATCAAACCCCTGGACTGCTTTGAAAACATTGCTGAGTACGGGCCTGTGATTTTCCAATATTTTTTTAATATGTTTCTGTCCGGAGATATCCTTTCCGATAGATTTTGTATCCGGCAGTGTATAAATAATTTTACCCGTTTTATCTACTCGTGTTATTGATAATATACGGTTGAGATTGGAAATCCAGTACAAGCTGAACAATTCTTTTCCCTGTTCTGAGAAGTTCACAATCTCGTCATTTGTAGAAAACTGATTGAGTTCAAAATGATAGTGGTTGAAATAATCTTCAATGCGGTTCGCAGCCTGTTCTGCCAGCAGCATCTGTCGGGCGTTGAATTCTTTGATAGTTTTTACCTTCTCATCCCTGTAGGCAACATAGAACATATAAATGAAGACACCGGCCAGGATAGGGATCAGGATAATTCGTTTTCTAAAATATATACTTTTATTATTCATATAATTTTACTTGAAATTGAAGGTATCATCGTCATGGAATCATGCCTGGAGTTTGAGATGATACATTTCTCAATCCCCGCAGCCTGCAAGAATAATTTGTAAATTAATTGTGAGTGCTTTTAATTGACAGATCACCGGAAAATTTAATCTATTTTGTATGTTGCGGAAAAACCGTTTGATCATTTAGGTCTTTATAGATTTTCCAAGTGGGAGATATTTTTATAAGTTCCACTATTTCAGGTTGATCCTGTGATGGATGCACGGCTTCGTCAAAATGAAGCGTACGATACTGTGATATCTCCCATAAACACAGCCCGAATTTACCAGATTATGGATGATCATTTCAACTCTAAGAACCCACCTTCATTCATTACTTCCCCAGGGGGATTGCCATAAATATAATAACAGATATCTGTGATCGAGGGGTCCTTTTCAGGCCTTATCATTAGAATCAGTCTCTTTTCTGACGAAACCAAGATTCTTTAATTGTCCCCTCAATTTGGAGCTGTCAATCGGTTTAATCAGATACGCGTCACAGCCCGCTTTCAAAGCGCGCAGAACATCCGTCTCGTTTGACAGCGCTGTAGTCATGATGATCTTACTCCGGTTAGATGGAGTAATTTCAAACTTCGTTTCCATCTCACGAATCTTTTTCAAGATGGTCTGACCATCCATATTCGGTAACATGACGTCCAATGTGATCAAATCATAGGGCGTATCATTTGAAATGGCTTTAAAAAATGTTTTCAGAGCTTCTTTCCCGTCTGAAGCAAAATCACAATCCCCATAGGGCTGTAATAATTTTTTCATCAATATTGTGCTGGTGAAATCATCTTCCACAACAAGAATTCTCATTCATTCACTCCGGTATCGTTATTTTCTTGATTTGTCGCTTAAGGCTTTCAAATTCATTTTCAACTTCAGCCAGGAGTGACGGCATAACCTCACGCTCCCCTTGCTTCCCGGCTTTTTCAAGTTCAAAAGAGATTTTCTGCAATCTCACTGCTCCTACATTGGCAGACGCTCCCTTAAGAGTATGAGCCTGATTCCGGACATGGTCGGAATTATTCTCTGCAATATATTGTTTTAATTTTACAATCTGCTTAGGCGTATCTTCAAGGTAAATCTCCAGTATTTCCTTATAAATCTCTTCATCACCTTCAACTCTGTTCAGTAGAGCGGCCGGATCAAATGAAATATCATCATTTATTTTATTTTCAAGCACTGGTTTTTCCGGTTTTTCTTCTGGCCGGATCATAGACAGACAGTTTGAGATTGCCCGCTGTAATTCATCTCGATGCACCGGCTTGGCTACATAATCATTCATGCCTGCAGCTATGCACCTTTCCCTGTCGCCCTTCATCGCATGCGCAGTCATTGCTATGATGGGGAGATCATGCGCTTTTACTTTTGTGTTACCGCTCCTGATGAGCCTTGTCGCTTCGAAGCCATCCATCTCGGGCATTTGGACATCCATGAGCACCAAATCGTAATGAAGTGTCTCGAGTGCTTTAATCACTTCCATTCCATTCTCAACAGCGTCGGTTGCATAACCCATTTTTTCAAGTATCTTTAAGGCCACTTTCTGATTCGTCAAATTATCTTCTGCCAGTAGGATGCGGATGTTACTCTGATCTCTTTCAGTTAGCTGATTATCAACTGCTGCGGTAATGGGAGCTTTGACTCCCGTTTCCTCCTGCCCCAGGGCTTTTTTAAGCGCCGAGAACAAAGTGTTCATCTTAACAGGTTTTGTTAAAAAGGCATCGAAGCCGAGCTTTTTGACTTCCACATCCGCTTCGTGGTCACCGACGGAGGAGAGCATGAGAAGAGCCGTATTGCTGATATTCACATCGGCTTTGATCTGGCGGGCCAGTTCCAGGCCATCTACTTCAGGCATCTTCTGGTCCAGGATGACAACTTTATACGGATCGCCCTTCTCCACAGAAGATTTTAATTCCTCTAAAGCTGATTCCGCATTGCTGACTTCAGTGTGACGGCAAGCAGCATGCTCCAACATTCCGGCGATGACCTTGCGATTGGTTTCATTGTCATCAACCGCAAGTACCTTTATCTCTGCAAGAGTCTCGATCGTCATAGGTTCTGCTTCAAATTCTTCATTTTCTGTTACCCCCAGCTTTACCGTGAACCAGAATGTGGACCCCTCGCCGAGTTTACTTTTCACCCCAATTTGACCCTGCATCATTTCAACAAGTCGTTTTGAGATTGATAACCCCAGACCCGTGCCCCCAAATTTACGTGTTGTGGACATGTCTGCCTGGGAGAAAGCCCCAAATATCTGGTCGATCTTGTCCCTTGCAATACCAATTCCCGTATCATTCACCTCAAACAACAACACAATACTTCCGGCGTCCCGGGGCTCTTTGATCGAAATATGAAGATTGACTTCACCCTGTTGAGTGAATTTGATGGCATTCCCAATCAAATTTGTCAACACCTGTCGAAGCCGGCTGGGATCCCCTAGAAAGCATTTCGGTACATCATTATCGATCAGCGCAGCAATTTCCAAGCCCTTTTTCCCAGCCTGTAAGGCCTGGGTTTCGATCATGTTCTCAATCACAGATCTCAGCTCGAAATCGATTAATTCCAGATCAAGTTTGCCGGCGTCAATTTTTGAAAAATCCAGGATATCATTTATGACGGATAATAGGGAATTCGCACTATTTTCAATGATCTTGGCAAAGTCACGCTGTTCTTCCGTAAGTTCCGTTTCCAGAAGGAGTCCCGTCATGCCAATCACGCCGTTCATGGGCGTGCGGATCTCGTGGCTCATGTTTGCAAGAAAGTCACTTTTTGCACGGTTGGCCGCATCCGCTTTTTCCTTGGCTTCGCTTAGCTCGTACAGCAAATCATTCATCTGCTCAACATTTCTCTGCTGTTGCATTTGCTGCTCTTCCAGATCCTGGGCATATCTCTCCAGATCTAACTCGGTCTTTTTCCGCTCCGTGACATTTCTGCCAAATGCACTTACTCCAATGACATTTTTCTCATTGTCCAATATGGGGGTGTATGAGATTTCGAAATAATTCATTTCCCCTTCTACCTGAGTGGAAAACTCCATCGTATAGGATTCTCCCTTTAATGCCCGATCATAGATTTTTTTCCACTGGCTGAATGTCTCATTTTCAAGGCATTTCTCATCGATAAGCAGAGTACCGGGGGTTAGGGACTTCCCATACACCGGTTCCCAAAGTTCTTTAAAAACGGAGTTTGCCACCAGCAACGTATAGTGGCGGTCAAGTGACCAGATTATATCTCTGGAATTCTCGATTGTTGCAATCAGATTTGCCCGCGTAGTTCTGATTTCCTTTTCTCTGGTGATCCGTTCAGTCACATCCCGGTCTACCCCCCGATATCCCGTCAGTTTGCCCGCTTTATCCGACAGAGGGATACCACTGCTCTCCACAATGACTTTCTCTCCACGGATATTCAGATTCTCGTGGATCAGGAATTTAAACGGCGTTTTGTTAGCTTTCAATCTCTGAAATACGGCCTTAATTTTTGCCGCCTCATCGGCGGGCATGAGATCGTAGGGCGTCTTCCCGAGAATATCATCGGGCTCATACCCAAGCATCTCCTTGACTTTTGGACTGGCAAATGTGAAGCAGTCATTTTCATCTGTTTCCCAGACCCAGTCTGCTGTAATATGTAACAGGTCACTCAATTTCTTTTGTTGGTCTTCTAATTTCTCTTCGGTTTGTTTTCGGATGAGGATCTCTTTTTGCAGTTCGTCACGCGATGTGGTTATGGTTTGCAGATTGGCCAGCATTTCATTGAAAGCCGTAGCCAATTCACCAATTTCATCATTAGGGATCCCTTTTATACGTTCATCCAGGTTTCCGCTCCCGATGGTGTGTGTAAAACCTATCAGTTTATGTATAGGTTTAATGATTGAATCACGGATCGTAAATATGAAGACCAGGGCCATGATCAGTGCGATAACCGAGAGAATAATAATGGTGTTTCTTAATCTGATAATGGGGGCGAATACTTCCTGCGCATCAAAGTCACTGACGAGAACCCAGTTTGTCCCTTCAAAACCGGCATAGCCTTTTGACCTTGCATGAGCGTAAATTCTCCTGTTGTTCTGCTCATCTTTGTCAATGAAAAATGAATTTTCAATTCCTGCTGCTTTTGCATTCCGACACTGGATAATATCTTCACTGATATCTTCAAGCTCGGAATATAGATCTGAATAGATCACTTTATAATCCGGAGTTATCAGGGTGTATGATTCCGTCTCATAGGGCTTTTCAAGGTCCTTAAGCAAATTTCTGATATACTCCGTTGATAACAAAACTTTAATGACCCCGGCAAAATCGCTGTTTTCATCAGACAGACTGATGGAAAGGGCAATCACATTCGTGAGACAACTTTTATCAAAATGTATGTCACCGAAGGCAAAATGGTCTTCCCGGGCACGGATCCACCACTCTTCATCACCCTGATAATAGTCGCTGGAAATTCCGGAAGCCCCGACCAAAGCGCCCGACTTATCCGTCAACAGTATCTCCGGTACTTTTATATAACCTGCTTTGCGATTTACTTTTTCGAGTATCAGCTTCAGCTGCCTCGAAATATCATTCTCGATAATTTCCCGGATCACCGGATTCGTGCGGGTTGGATTTGACAGCCACTGCCTGTCGATTTCCAATAAGTCCTGCCGGAGCTCTGCTTCTTCGGTTGATGTACGATTTGACCGGGACAAGGCCGCGCTGATCACGGAATTAAAACTGGAAAACGACTCCCAGTATGAGAGTTCATTATAAAGTGTGTGATCAATTATTTTCATTTGATTCGTGGTGAGAATAGACGTATCCCTGCCGATTGAAGTCTCCATGATCCGCTGTGTGATGGAGATGATCACAAAACCACCCATGACAATGATCAGGACGATCGAAAATATTATCAGAGAAAACTTAGTTTTTAGATTCATTGATATCTTTTACTTCGTTCAATTGAGGTACGACATATTTTTCATAACAATCAGGACAGATTCCATGACTGAAACGGGCTTTAGAGTGAGTACCTATATATGCTTCAACTTTCTGCCAGTAATTTTCATCATCTCTTATATTTTTGCAGTACGAACATATGGGTATGATGCCTTCCAATGTCTGCACCCTGTTCAGCGCTTCTTCGAGTTCCCTTACGCGAAGTTCGAGGGCCTGATGCAGCTCAATGATTTTTGCTCCGGCATTTACCCTGGCATGCAGCTCTTCATTATTAAACGGTTTAACGATGTAATCGTTTGCCCCGGCCTGTAATCCTTTTACGATATCTTCCTTATTTGCCCGGGTTGTCAGCATTATCAGATAAGTACTGTCTTCAACTTCACTTTTTCTTACCTGTTTACAAATCTCAACGCCACTTTTACCGGGCATAACCCAATCCAGTAAAACCAGATGCGGTGCGTCCTTTTTCCTAAGGATCTCAAGAGCCTTATCCCCATCCATTGCTGTGATGACATCATAGCCCCATTTTGATAATATTACCGTTAAGACTCTTAATGTTGTTTTTTCATCTTCTACGACCAAAATTTTCATTCTTGACACCTTGTGTAGTGTTAGTTATATCTCTTGTCGTAAAAATGCAGATTGAAAGTGCAAAAACCATCTCCTCTGCTTTGACAAGTGGGCTGGCTGTAAGTGATTTTACGTCCATAATAATCCGCAATACTCTTGATGATGCCCTCAATAATAGTACAGCTCATTCCATTTGAACGGTAATTTATTGCGATTGTCTCATCTTCTCTTCTCGTCACACTTATCTCCGGTAAAACGTCTTTACCAAAATAGCCCCGGAATTCTGTCCGGAGAAGTTTCTCCACTGAATCGAGAAACCGGCCGGGAGATTTATTTTCGTTGACGATCTCGGGGAATTTTTTAATAAACTTCTTAAAAATATAATGGCCCGACTCGTAGAGAATGATTTCTCTGGGAAGATTGAATTGTCTGGAAAGCTGTCTTAGCTTTGAATTATAATCTCGATTATTGTACAGGCCCCGTGTCATCGTGCCGCGCTTATCCCGGGCTTTTTTAGTTTTGCTCCAGGCATGGTCGTTTGTATTTTCGCCGAATTTTTCCTGTACCATATTTTCGAGCATATACAAAATAACATCATTCATCTTTGTGATTCCTCTATAATTATTATAAAAACTCTGTTTGTAAAGCTTCTTTAAGTTGTTGAAATTTTTTCTGCAATCCTGCAAATAACTCCTGTGCTGATGACAGATCATCCTCCCTCGCTGCATATTCCAATTCCTTTGCAGCGTCGGATACGGCCGTTGCCCCTATATTGGCGGAGGCGCCCTTTAGAGCATGAGCTATTTTTCTTGTTTTATCCGCTTCCTGTTCTTCGAGAGCAAGTTCAATTGATTTAATCTGCTGCGGTGTTTCTGTCAGAAATAAGACCATCATTTCCTTCAAAAATGCTTCATCTCCACCGAGACGCTCCAGCAGGCCGGCCCGATCAAATATTGCCTTATCCACCTCCCACTGTACATCAACAGATTTAGCGATCGGCTCATTATCCGGATTCCACTTTTGCAAAGTATGCTTCAATTTCTCCGGGTCAATCGGTTTGGCGATATAATCATTCATCCCTGCCTGAAGACATTTTTCTCGATCGCCTTTCATCGCATTTGCAGTCATGGCGATAATTGGAATCTCCGGATTCAAGACAGTCGAAGTACCTGATCTTATCTGACGTGTTGCTGACAAACCATCTAGTTCGGGCATCTGCACATCCATGAGTACGAGGTCAAACTCTTCGTTTCCCAACATGCGGATAGCTTCTACCCCATTCTCAGCAATCTTTGTTTTAAAGCCCATATTCCCAAGAATTTTTACAGCAACTTTTTGGTTAATCAGGTTATCCTCGGCCAATAATATCTTTATGGATGCGGAAGGCTTCGCAGTTTCATTATCATTATCATCATCATCGGAGGACTTTTGCACTGATCTTTTTCCGGTTGTCAATCTGCCGTCATTAATCACTTTCAGCAGAGTGTTGTACAGGTGCGATTGCTTCACCGGTTTTGACAGGTATTCTGCAAATCCGTTTTTTTTCAGCCGTCCCGCATTTTCCTGATTCCCCGATGACGACATCATGATGAGTTTTGTATCTCTTATCAATGGGTCTGACTTGATCATCCTGCAGAGCATCTCTCCGTCGATATCAGGCATCAACATATCCAGGATAGCTATCTCAAAAGGATTCCCCCGTTCGGCTGCTTCCTGCATTCGCTGCAAGGCAGCTTTGGCATTCTCGACTTCTTCGTGAATACAACCCCATGAGTTCAGCATTCCCTGCAGAACCCGCCGATTGGTTTTATTGTCATCGACTGACAGAATCGGTACATTTACCAGATTCTTTTCCGATTGGTCGAGATGTTCATCCATTATAATTTGTTCTTCCGGCTGTTTCTTAAGCTCCACCGTGAACCAAAAGACAGAACCCTGCCCGGGTTGACTATCCACACCGATAGTCCCCTGCATCATTTCCACAAGTCGTTTTGAGATTGTCAATCCCAATCCTGTGCCACCAAACTTACGGGTCGTGGATCCGTCCGCCTGTGTAAATGCATCGAACAGATTCTGCAAATTATCAGCATGGATACCAATCCCTGTATCTCTGACTTCAAATTTCAGTTTTGCATCTCCATTCTCCGTATCCCCAAGATATGACACAATCAGAGAAACCTCTCCCCTGTCAGTAAATTTTATGGCATTACTGATCAAATTGGTAACAATCTGACGGAGTCGTCCTGGATCGCCAATCAGATTCAGAGGCACATCCTGCTCAATAAGATTATTCAGCTCAAGCCCCTTTTCCTCCGCCGTATAGACATGAAGCTCTATCACTTCTTCCAACGTGGTCCGAAGATTGAACTCGATATCTTCAAATTGAAGTTTGCCGGCCTCAATCTTTGAAAAATCAAGTACATCATTAATTATTGATAGTAATGAGTTTGCACTATTCATCGCCAGTTGAGCCAGTTCTTGCTGCTCTGCGTCTAAATCTGTCTGCAAGAGCAGATTCGTCATCCCGATGACACCATTCATAGGAGTTCTGATTTCATGGCTCATATTAGCAAGAAATTCACTTTTTGTCTTGTCAGCCGCCTCTGCTTTCTCTTTTTCAATTGCAAGTTGTTTTAGCAGTTCGTTAAGACGAGCGATATTTTTTTCCTGATCATCTCTTGATTTTTGCAATTCTTCAGTGTAACGTTTTAATTTTTCCGCAGCAATAATTTTATCGGTGACATCTCTCAAGGCTCCCGTGATATTAACGACTTCGCCCTTCTCATTTTTGACTGGGGATTCATCCACTTCAACATAAATAA
>JAADGM010000013.1 GCA_013152375.1 FCB group bacterium
TACCGGATTGAAAACAGCGACTCCCGGAAGATTTATCACACGGTCAAATATGGCGATACTTTAAGTGGCATTGCCATGCGGTATCACACCTCAGTCAACAAAATAAAAAAGTGGAATGGTCTGCGGGGTGATTTCATCCGTAAGGGTCAGAAATTGATCATCTGGACCAAAGTATGAGAAGATCGACATTTTCCAAATGGCTTCCCTGGGTCATTGTGGCTGTGCTTATTTTCATTGTACTGCCCCTGTGGAACGCCGGGGACCTGCAGCTTTCCGGGGGACCTCGCTTAGGCCTGATTGAAATCGACAGGCCGATATATTCTTCCCGCCAAATTGTTAAGGACCTTAATTATTTTGAAGACCGGGGAGATGTTGACGGCATTATCATCAGGCTGGAAACGCCCGGCGGCGCCGTTGCGGCCAGCCAGGAAATTTTCCAAAAGGTCAGATCCATCGCCAGGGGCTATAAACCGGTTGTAGCCTCTATGGGCAATGTTGCAGCCTCAGGCGGGTATTATATTGCACTGGGAGCAGATTCAATTGTTGCCAACCCGGGCACGGCCACGGGTTCGATCGGCGTGATCATGGGGTATCCCGTGATCAGCGATCTCATGGCAAAACTCGGAGTGGGATATCAGCAGATCCGAAGCGGAGAATTGAAAGACAGCGGGTCTCCTTTTCGTGAAGTTACTGCACAGGATACAGCCTATTTCCAGGCCCTGATCAATAATCTGTTTGAGCAGTTTGTGGGGGATGTGGCTCAAATGCGAAAAAAACCGGTTGAAGAGATCCGAAAACTGGCGACAGGGCAGGTCTATTCCGGGGCCCAGGCGTATTCCCTTGGACTGATTGATCGGCTGGGAACATTTGAGGATGCCATTTACATGGCAGGACACATGACGGGGATTCCGGGAAAGCCTGTGCTTGTGGAGCCTCCGAGGCCTAAACGGGGTCTTTTGGATATACTGTTCGAAGACCTGAATGTTAAATTGCCTCTGGGGCTAACCCATCCAATCCCTGAATACAGGCTTCCCTAAGCAGGTTTGGATTTAATTCTCTACGAAAAGAACGGAGAATAGAAAATATGACAAAAGCAGATATCATCAAAGAGGTTGCAGCGATGACGGGCCTCACCAGGCAGGAGACTGAAGCCGCATTCGAGGGCATTCTGGAATCTATCGGGAATGCTCTTAAACGGAATGAACGGGTTGAGATCCGGGGATTTGGAAATTTCTCAGTCCGATTCCGGAAGGCTCGTGAAGCCAGAAATCCCGCAACAAAAAAAATTGTGAAACTTGAAGACAGAAATGTACCCGTCTTTAAAGTTTCTAAAATATTACAGGATAAAGTTAATAAGTCACTCTTAAGAGGTTTTTAAAGGAGGTTAAATGCCCTGCGGTAAAAAAAGAAAAAAGCGTAAGATGAACACTCACAAACGCAAAAAACGTCTGCGCGCAAATCGCCACAAAAAGAAAATAAGGTAAATCCAGACCCGGCAGGGTCAATTTACCGGATCATTGAAGGTTAACCGTCTGCGCTTTCCTGATAACGGATAAGACGGTTTGGTTTATCCCCCGGGCTTGTGCCGGAAGGGATGCCTATATTTTTCTGTTTCTGACAGACTTCAATGACGACATTATTTCGCCAGTCTGCACCGCCGTCAATCTGTCGCTTGGCAAGTTTGACGGCGGGTGCCCTTTTGGGCTCACACTTTCCCATGCGGCGTTGCTTTCAGGGCTGACCCCGGTTTCAAAATGAAATTCACTGATCAGACCATTCTCTCCATCACTCAGCTGAATAACCAGGTAAAATACCAGCTCGAACAGCGGTTTCGGCATGTCTGGGTGGCTGGTGAGATCTCCACCTCAAAAAAATATCCTTCTGGTCATTATTATTTTTCCCTCAAAGATGAACGCAGCGAGATCAGTTGTGTCATGTTCGCCAATGATTTCCTGGGAATAGATTTTCAACCTGTCACGGGGCTTAAAGTGCTGGTTTCAGGGAATGTGTCGCTATACCTGCCCAGGGGCCAATACCAGCTGGTGGTGCGGAATATGTATCCGGCCGGGCAGGGGGCTCTGTGGCTGGCTTATGAAAAATTGAAAAACCGTCTTGAGGCGGAGGGGCTTTTCGATCCGTCACAAAAAAAGGCCTTACCGGAATTTCCGGCCCGTATCGGCATTGTCACATCCAGCAGCGGGTCAGTTCTCAGGGATATAATCAATGTCATCTCAAGAAGAGCACCGCAAGTCGAACTGCTCCTGCGCCCTGCTCAGGTCCAGGGAAAAGAAGCGAGCAGGGATATTGCCAAAGGGATTGAGGAGCTGAACGAATACGGCAAAGTCGATCTTATTATTATCGGTCGGGGAGGAGGGTCTTTAGAGGACCTCTGGTGTTTCAATGACGAACTCGTGGCCTATGCAATTCACCGTTCTGAAATACCGATCATTTCTGCCGTAGGTCACGAAACTGATTTTACGATAGCTGATTTTGTTGCCGATCTCAGGGCGCCAACGCCTTCTGCAGCAGCCGAGCTGGCAGTTCCCGATTTGAGAGAAATGCTGCAGCAGATGGATCACCTCCAAAGCAGACTCATTGATTTAACGAAAAACCATATTTCCGCCAATAAAATCAGGATCGACGCACTGGTCAGGCGGCACGGTTTCCGCCGTCCCGCTTTCATTCTTGAAAAATTACGGGACAGACTGGAAACCATTAAGTTCCAGCTTGTGGATTATATCAGGCAGAACCTGGAACGCCATCAACTTAGTTTTGATATCATCACTGATAAAGTGACCGGCTCAATGGAAAACAGGTTGAAAAGTACATCTCAGCAGGTAAATGCGCTCGATCAATTACTGCAGTCTCTGAATCCGGCAAACGTAATGGACAGAGGTTACGCCATCGTCTATAACGAAAGGCGGGAGGTGATATCCAGTCCAAAAAAGCTGAACATCGGTGAGGATATCCATGTTAAATTTTCCAGGGGAAAACTCCGGGCAAATGTTAAAGAGATAGTTGAAAACAAAAATGAAAAATAAAGATCTTGATTTTGAATCATCTTTCCAGCGTCTGAACGAAATTGTTTCGGTGCTGGAATCAGGTTCCGCATCACTGGAGCAGTCACTTCAGTTATTCGAAGAGGGCATGAAACTCATTGAATTTTCGAGAAAACAACTTGCAGATGCTGAAGAGCGCGTAAGGACGCTCATCAAAACCGAAGACGGATTCAGAGAAGAACCGGGAGTCAAATAACCGATGATCTTCGGCATCACGGGTAATTTTCTTAAGCCTGAATTTTTTACGATTTCGGGTGCGATCTACGAAAAACTCACTCAAAGCGGACATGAATTTATTCTTTCTGAACGGATGATCCAACAGGATCAGAAATTCAGGAAATATAAGGTCCGGGTAGAATCGTTAGAAGAGATTGCGGACGATCTGGATGTGATCCTTGCTATTGGGGGAGACGGAACCATCCTCTCCACGGTACGGACTTACGGGAAGACGGGCATCCCTATTTTAGGAATCCATATCGGCAGGCTGGGTTTTCTAACCCAATGCACACGACATGATTATACGGAGGGTATCGATGATATTCTGTCAGGGAATTATGCCATAACAGAGAGAATGCTTCTGAAAGCAGTGATTGAAAATGGAAAAAAACACAATCTCTCTTATGCGCTGAATGAGATCGTGATAGAGCATGGTCTGGCCAGGATCCTGAAGATACATGTCCATGTCTCCGGAGAATTTCTCAACACCTACGAAAGTGATGGGATGATCTTTACTACCCCTACCGGCTCCACGGCCTATTCTCTGTCGGCAGGTGGACCCATCATCTCACCGGATCTGGATGTGATCACGGTTACTCCCATCTGTCCGCACAGCCTGGCAGCGAGGCCAATTGTGATCCCGCCGCATGAAACCGTCAGTATTTCTTTTGAAGAAGATCAGGCCGGGATGTCCCTGACGGTCGATGGTCAGGTCCGGGTACCGGTAGATTATTCTTCCAAAATTACATTGACCAGAGGAGAATATCGGGTGAAAATGATCAGTTTTCCCAAAAGAAATAATTTTTTTCAGACTTTGCGGAAAAAACTGGGGTGGTCAGGCAATTTAAGATGACTCGTGGCGGAACCGTCAACCCTAATAATTAAAGATTCGATTTATTCCCTTGTACAAAATCTTAAAAACCCGATACATTCTGGGCGGAAATAAGACCTTTATGCAGAAAATTACATACATCCGCCTCTATTTTAGAATTTATTTTCAGGTCCTGGAATAAGGGGGATGTTGTCTGTAATAATTAAAGCGCAGCTATAAAAATCCCATCCAGACGATGGGATTTTTTTTCATTATAAAAATTCGGTAATTGAAATATATCAGGGTCGCCGTTATTGGCATCGATTAGTCATGACAGTTCTGCGGCGATATGAAACCAGGAATTCGCCATTTCAGTGGATTCTATTTAGGAGGTTATGAGAAAAATCGCAATTCAGGGATATCCCGGCTCATTTCACGAAATAGCGGCAATGCAATTATTCGGGGAGAATGAGCTTGATATCCTGCCCTGCAGGACTTTTAGCGAATTATTCACTGCCGTGGTGTCGAACACGGTTCAGACCGGTCTGGTTGCCATCGAGAATTCACAGGCCGGCAGTATATTGAGCAATTACAGATTGCTGAGAGAATCCGGTCTTAAAATTACGGGTGAATATAAATTGAGGATTGAACATCATCTGCTGGCCCTACCGGGTCAGGATATCTCTGATATCAGTGAAGTTCATTCACACAGTATGGCAATTCAGCAATGCCGGGCATTTTTTAAAGCGTATCCGCATATCCGCCTGATCAACAGCGCTGATACTGCTTTCAGCGCCTGTGAGATTCGAGAAAATATGCTGCGGGGCAGAGGTGCAATTGGCAGTTTGGCTGCTGCTGAACGATATTCGCTGGAAGTACTGGCCCCCAATATAGAGACGAATAACCGGAATTTTACCAGATTTCTGATCATCTGCGATCCTGACAGGGTTGGACCCGACTGGCTTTCTGGGAAATCGGTGAATAAGGCCTCGCTGGTGATAACACTGGCTCATTCGAGGGGCAGCCTTGCCAGGCTTCTGACTCATTTTGCTGATCATAAGTTGAATTTGACAAAGATACAATCTCTGCCTCTGATCGGACAGGAATGGAATTACCTCTTTTACATCGATTTGGTCTTCCAGGAATTTAAGGATTATGCTTCCGCGCTTCAGTCATTGAATAAATATGCTTCCAGGTTCCAGATTCTCGGGGAGTACCCTTCCTACGATGAAGAATCGGGAAAAACGGTCGTTGACAGCGCACAACAAGCCCTGGCGACAGGAGGGATCCGTGATTGAACCCGCCCGAAGATTATCTGATTTCAAAGAATATTACTTCTCCGGAAAGCTGCAGGAAATCGACCGGTTGAATCGGGCTGGTAAAGATATCATCAACCTTGGCATTGGAAATCCTGACCGGATGCCGCCCTCCGTCTCGCTGAAAACACTGCAAAGAGAGATAACGAAAGAGGACGCTCACGGCTATCAACCCTATAGGGGAACCGAACCGCTTCGCACTGCCATGGCAAAATGGTATCGGCGCATTTATGGTATTTCTCTCAATGCTGATCGGGAGATTCTGCCTTTGATGGGTTCCAAAGCGGGAATATTGCATATTTCGATGGCGTTTTTAAATCCCGGGGACGAGGTGCTGATACCTGACCCTGGCTATCCCGCCTACAGCTCAGTCACGAAAATGGTTGGAGCGGTTCCAAGGTATTTCTCTCTGAATCCGGAAGTCAAATGGCAGCCTGAGTTCAGCGAACTGGAGAAACTGGATCTTTCACGGGTCAAACTGATGTGGCTGAACTATCCCAATATGCCCACCGGGGCATCTGCGTCTGAAAATCTGTTTTCTCAGGCCGTGGAATTCGGAAGGAGAAATGGCGTATTAATCTGCCATGATAATCCCTACAGCCTGATTTTAAACGACAGCCCTCTGAGCATTCTGTCCGTCAGCGGTGCCAGGCAAGTCGCTGTTGAGCTGAATTCACTGAGTAAATCGCATAACATGGCCGGATGGCGCATAGGGATGGCTGTTTCCGACGAAAAAAAGATCGGGTTTATCCAAACGGTGCAAAGCAATATGGATTCCGGAATGTTCAGACCGCTGCAACTTGGGGCAGCTTCGGCTCTTGACTGCGGGAGAGAGTGGTACGATCGTCAGAACAACATATATCAACAACGTCAGAAGATTGCCTTTCAGATTTTAGATGTATTGCATTGTACATATGACAAACCCCAATCCGGATTATTCGTGTGGGCCCGTATTCCATCGGAATTTGCAGATTCTGAAGCTTATTCAGAGTATATTTTAAAAACTTGTGATACTTTTTTATGTCCCGGGCATATCTTTGGAACCCGGGGAAAAAATTACATTCGTCTTTCATTGTGTAGTTCCCGGCAGGTACTGAGGAGGGCGCTGGGGAGAGTCCAACATTTTAGGAACTAAGAGATGCTGAAAACAGATATGATGACTATCAGAGGGAATCGTGCAGATTCCAAAATCATTATTGCCGGACCCTGCAGCGCCGAAACGGAAATGCAGACCATAAAAACGGCCCGGGAATTATCAAAGATAGGGATAAAAATATTCCGAGCAGGGATTTGGAAGCCGCGCACCAGGCCGGGAAACTACGAGGGTGCCAAGTCGGCAGGTTTGCCATGGCTCAAGCGGGTTAAAAAGGAAACGGGAATGCTCGTCTGTACGGAAGTGGCAACTCCCTTGCATGTTTTTGAAGCTTTAAAATATGGGATTGATATGCTGTGGCTGGGTGCCAGGACTACGGCCAATCCTTTTGCGGTGCAGGAAATTGCTGACGCAATTAAAGGTGTTGACCTTCCAATTTTTATCAAGAATCCGATTAATCCTGATCTGGAGCTCTGGATCGGCGCTGTGGAACGGATCCGCAGCGCCGGGATAACCCAGCTTGCGGTTATCCATCGCGGTTTCTCAACCTACCGTAAATATAAATATCGCAATGACCCGCACTGGCAGCTTCCTTTGGAATTAAAGCGGCGGTACCCGGATCTCACGATATTATCAGATCCAAGTCATATTTCAGGCAGGAGATCACTGATCTCTGAAGTTTCTCAACAGGCCATGGATCTGGATTTTGACGGATTGATGATCGAGACCCATATCAATCCTGATGAAGCTTTGAGCGATGCCCGGCAACAGATCACACCGAATCGGTTGAGAGAAATATTGGAATCATTGATCATCCGAAAACCAGGAGAAAGCATAAAGAACCACCTGACGCTGGAGAAACTGCGGTCTGAGATTGATCAAATGGACGCTGAACTTCTGGAGCTGTTGGGGAAGCGGATGTCAGTCTCCGATAAAATGGGGCTATATAAGAAAGAAAATAATCTGACCATCTTCCAGCCGCAAAGATATTCGGAGATTATGAGCGAACGCAGTCAGGAAGGGCTTTCAAAAGGGTTGAGCAGCGAATTTACCGAAAAGCTCTTCAAAAGTATTCACGAAGAATCCATTCGTCACCAGGAAACTATTATGACCAAAAGATCTCGTAGTGCTAAGGGAAGTGGTAGAAATAAATGAGAATACTGATTATGGGCGCAGGAAAGATGGGGACCTGGCTCGCAGATGAGTTATGCCTTGATCACGAGGTTGCGGTTATCGATCAAAACCTGGAGCGATTGAAGTATGTATTTAACTGTCAGCGTTTTACTTCAATGGAGGAAATCCGTCCTTTCGCCCCTGAAATTCTGATTAATGCCGTGAATCTCCGGAGCACGAGGACTGCTTTCGGGGAGTGCCTGTCGTTTCTGCCCGATAACTGTATCCTGGCTGATATAGCATCGGTTAAGAATAATCTGAGGGATTTTTATATGGAGTGTCCCTTACCGTTTGTTTCAACGCATCCCATGTTCGGGCCGACGTTTGCCAGATTAAGCAACCTCCAAACCCAAAATGCTATTATCATTAAGGAATCTTCGGAAAAGGGGAAATCATTTTTCTATGAATTTTTTAATAAGCTGGGTTTAAGAATCCACGAGTTTTCCTTTACTGAACACGATGAAACCATTGCCTATTCTCTTGCTGTACCATTTGCCTCAACGCTGGTTTTTGCCAGCTGCATGCAAAAACAAAGTGCCCCCGGTACGACCTTTCAAAAACATCTGAACCTGGCAAGAGGCTTGCTTGCTGAAGATCATTATCTTCTGACTGAAATACTGTCGAGTCCGTACGCCGCCGGTCAAATATCGGCGATTAAAGAGAATCTTGGGCAATTACTGCATTTGATCCGAATGGAGGACACACAGGGCTTGATCGACTATCTCCAAACTGCCCGGCGCAATATCGATATACAGACCGTGACCGACCGCTGAAACAGGCTGCAAGTTTGTAGCCATCAGCAGTAGTTGACGAGATGGGTCGAATTGAAGTGGGTTCCGGTTTATATAAGGTTCAACGGCAGCTTTTTGTAAGTGTAATTTAATCAGTTCAATTCATACCAACAAGACATATCTCTCTGTATATCTGAAGATATATATACAGGGTGCTGCAGCCCAGTGAAATAATTAATACATGGAGGTATTGACCTATTAATAATATCCTGATTTCCGGTCCTTCAGAAGGCTGACTGCCCTCAAAGATAGCATGAAAATAATAAGACATTGTATAATATAATATTCACAGCATCTTCTGCATCATGAATCCATCAACTTAATAAATTGTTATCAATATATTTTATCCCTTAGATTTCAGATATACATTTTCAATAGATATTAATAAAACAGCATTGTATAAACAATATTATCGCTCAATAATAGTTTAAATAAGATGGAGAGGTCAATTGAATAAACAAACTAGGAAGAAATTTCTGGACACCCTGCTGGGCGGTGGATTGGTTGCCTGGTTAGGCGCTATCATTTATCCTGTAGCAAGATATCTCGTTCCACCCCGAACGCCGGATATCAATCCGGACAGTCTGGATGTTGGTAAAGTTGCAGATTTCCCGACGAACTCAGCTAAAATCGTAAGATTTGGGAGAAAACCTGCCATCGTAGTTCGTGATAAGAATGATAATTTTCATGCTTTGACTGCCGTATGCACCCATCTAGACTGTACTGTGCAGTACAAATCGGATACGGAACAGATTTGGTGTGCCTGTCACAACGGTATCTATGATCTGCAGGGGAATAATATATCCGGCCCACCGCCAAGGCCGCTGTTTCAGTTTAAAATAAATTTTAAAAATGGTAAGATCTTCATCAGCCGGGAGAACATGGCATGAATAATTTGATGGCCTGGCTGGAAGAAAGATTTAATATATCGGCTGCAACAAAATTTGCAGCCAAAAAGAAAGTGCCTGTATTTTACGGGACGGTCTGGTATTATCTTGGCGGCGTATCCCTCTTTCTCTTTATCATCCAGATTTTTACCGGTATCCTGCTGTTGCTGTATTACCGTCCCGGTGCAGCAACCGCATTCGAAAGTGTTAAATTTATTATCACAAAAGTTCAGTTTGGCTGGTTGATCCGGGAATTACACAGTTGGTCGGCCAACCTTTTCATATTTTTTCTTTTTGCTCACATGTTTTCAGTCTTCTTTTCAAAAGCTTATCGAAAACCTCGCGAGTTGACCTGGTATTCCGGCATGGTTCTTTTATTCATGGCTCTGGGATTTGGCTTTTCAGGGTATCTGCTGCCTTGGAACGAGCTCTCCTATTTTGCCACAAAAGTAGGGACGGATATTGCCGGAGCAGTACCCGGAATTGGCGAATTTGTTCTCAGGTTACTCAGGGCCGGGGACGATGTCAGTGGCGCAACGCTCTCTAGATTCTATGGAATTCACGTCGCTATATTGCCTGCTATATTTACTTTAATCCTGGGATTGCATCTGGTCATGATACAGATTCAGGGAATGAGTGTACCACCCGAACAGGAAAGTCTCCCGGATGATCGGAAAAAATATATGCCGTTTTTTCCCAACTTTGCCATGCGGGATTTTTTGATTTGGCTGATAGTTCTAAACGTTATAGCATTGCTGGCAGTATTTTTTCCCTGGGATCTTGGCATTAAGGCGGATCCCCTGGCTCCGGCTCCTGCAGGGATTCGGCCTGAGTGGTATTTTATGTTCATGTTTCAAACCTTAAAGCTGATACCGGCACATGTTTGGTTCATCGAAGGCGAATTGCTAGGCATCCTGGGCTTTGCCTTCGGAGGATTGGTCTGGTTTCTAGTTCCGTTCCTGGATCGGAAGGCACATCAGGGAAAACGTTCAAAATTTTGGACTTTTTTCGGAATAGCATTGATTGTGTATATGATTGTTCTGACAATTTGGGGGTATTTGGTATGATGCGTGTAACATTTTTATTATTCTTCTTCTTAATAGGGTTGAGTCCGGTTTTTCCGCTTCAGTCTGACTCAAAGGATGCCTGCATCAGCTGTCATATTACGGTGGATGAAGATCTGGATGAAGGGGAAAAAATAATGACCCATTTTTATGAAGATGTTCATTTTGAAAAGGGGCTGAGCTGCGCAGACTGCCATGGGGGAGATCCCACAGCCTTTGACGATGAGGATGCGGCCATGACCGATTCTGATTCATTTCTGGGTGAGATCACGCGTGATATGGAACCCGAGGTTTGCGGAAAGTGTCATTCGGATCCTTCTTTTATGCGTCAGTACACGGCACATGTAAAAACTGATCAGGTTGAGCAGTACTGGACGAGTATGCACGGTATGAAATTAAAAGAAGGCAATGATAAAGTAGCAGTATGTACTGATTGTCATGGACTGCACGGGATCAGAGCCGTCAGCGACACACGTTCACCGGTGAGTGATTTCAATGTCCCCGGAACCTGTTCCCGTTGCCATAGTGATGCGAATTATATGGCAGAATTCAAAATACCAACAGATCAATACAAAAAATACAAGACTTCAGTGCATGGTACTGCTCTGTTGGAAAGGAGAGATTCCGCCGCTCCTGCCTGTAATGATTGTCATGGGAATCACGGTGCTCAGCCGCCAAATATTGCTCATATCAGTGACATTTGCGGAACCTGTCATGTGAATAACATGAACTTGTTCCAGGAGAGTCATATTGCAGAGATTTTCAGCAAACGGCAGCTGGGACAATGTGCAGGCTGTCACAACTACCATGATATCGTCAAGCCAACTGATGAATTCATCAGCTGGTCTGATAAATCTATATGCCGCCAATGTCATGAAAATAATGAAAAGGCGAAGGAACTCGCCACCAGCCTTTATAATATCATTAACAATTTAAAAGTTCAAAATTCCGTTGCGATTGATAAAGTTGACAACGCCGAACAAAAGGGGATGGAAGTTTCTGATCTGCAATATGAGTTAGAGGATATACACCAGGCCCTCATTCAAACCAGAACAGCGATCCATAGTTTTAACCCTGAATATGTACAGAAGGTCGCAGAGAAAGGGTTTAAAGCTGCAAATATAGCTATAACTGGAGCCGATGATGCTATCCGTGAGCTTCTGTTCAGGAGGAAAGGTTTATTCGTTGCATCACTCATCATCTCATTTTTGGTGGTTGTAGTCTATCTGCAAATAAAGTCGTATGATGATAAAGGTTAGACAATCAATGCCCTGTTCCCTGATTAGAATCAAAAATTGAAGGTGTTAGCTGAAACCTTACAGCAAAAATAAATAATACAACATAATTTAGTTCAGCCTGACCCCAGAGCTGAATATTTCCGAAAACGCCGTGAAGTATGCATCGTAATCGCTCGGCCGGTTAGATCGTTCTGGTCGTGCTGAAGTTCTGCGG
>JAADGM010000109.1 GCA_013152375.1 FCB group bacterium
CAATCGCCTTATCGGGTTGCTGTCGTTGCAGTCAGGTTGCTTGTTGAGTTTACATTCCCTGTCCAAAGAAAGTAATCTTGACATGCGGACCCTAAAACGATATCTAACAATTTTGCAAGATACTTTTATTATAGATCTTCTGCCGCCGCTGTACTCGAACAAACGCAAAGAGCTGAAAAAAATGCCAAAAATATTTTTGAAGGATACAGGGATCAGGAATGCACTTATCGATAACTTCATCCCTTTCGAAAACCGAACTGACAAAGGTGAGCTGTTGGAAACTCAGTGTTTTTCAGCATTGAAACGTGACGACTTTTCGCAGCAACAGATGTACTATTGGCGAACACTGGACGGCAAAGAGGTGGATTTTGTCCTTTTTGAAGGTGGACAGTATATTCCCTTTGAGGTCAAAACCCGCAAGAGTTCGATCAAGCATCTGAAATATTTTCGTCAATTGTATCCATGCTCGGAATCGAATTTAATCCAATTGGAAACTGATGGTAACTCAGAGGATACAATCAATGTAATACGCCCCTGGTATTTGTAGCGAATTCTTATGAGTCTGCATCCTGTAATTGGTTTTGCAGTGCAATTTATCAGCTGTAAAAACTCCATAAACCCGCTAATTTCCACCAAGGTTAAAATCAGATTTAATTGAGGTAATTGTCAATGTCAATAAAATATAACCCATCTGCTGAAAATGCCGAATATTCCTAAATTACCTCCCGTAAAAAATGAGAGAAATGATGCAATCTGTAAATCCTGCTGACAACCGTTTGATCAGTGAAACTATTCCAATGACCTCGGCAGAAGCGAATGAGGTTATCGAATTGACAGCCCGCGCTCAAAACCGGTGGCGGCTGACCGGCTTTGAGATGAGAAGCCGAAACATGCACAGGGTAGCAGAACTGCTGCGGTCCGGTGCAGAGGTCTTTGCCGAACTGATGACCCGGGAAATGGGGAAACCGATCCGGGAATCCCGGGCGGAAGTTGAAAAATGTGCCTGGGTCTGTGATTACTATGCGGATAACGCCCGGGAGATGCTGTCTGACAGGCCGGTGCAGACGGACGCCGGTAAGAGCAGTATTGTCTTTGAACCGTTGGGGGTTGTGCTGGCCGTGATGCCCTGGAATTTCCCCTTCTGGCAGGTCTTTCGCTTTGCCGCGCCGGCCCTGATGGCAGGGAACGGCGGACTCCTGAAACATGCCTCGAATGTATCGGGCTGCGCCGGAGCCATCGAAGCCCTCTTCAGGGAAGCAGGCTTTCCCGAGCATCTTTTCAGATGGCTGAAACTCACCTCAAATCAAATCTCCAAAGTCATTGCAAACGCTCACGTGAAAGCAGTAACGCTCACGGGCAGCGAGACCGCCGGCCGCTCTGTGGCTTCGGCGGCTGGTGACCAGATCAAAAAAACCGTTCTTGAGCTGGGGGGCTCGGACCCCTTCATCGTTCTGCGGGATGCCGATATTGCAAGTTGTACATCCACGGCGATTACGGCTCGTTTTCTGAATACCGGACAAAGCTGCATCGCCGCCAAGCGGTTCATTGTCGTCCGGGATGTTCTTGATATTTTCACAGATCAGATACTTCGTAAGACGGCCGCATTGCAGGTGGGAAACCCGCTGGACGAGGCAACAGATATAGGCCCCCTGGCGAGACCCGATCTGGTGGAAGAACTCCATCGTCAGGTGACGCGCTCAACAGCGCAAGGTGCAAAACTGCTTTTGGGCGGGAAGAAAATGAAATGTCCGGGCTGTTATTACGAACCCACTGTCCTGACAGATGTCCGGGCCGGGATGCCGGTTTATGAAGAAGAGGTCTTCGGACCGGTGCTGGTGATCATTCCAGTTGAAGACGCCAAAGAAGCCCTTGCGGCTGCTAACGACACAAAATTCGGGCTGGGTGCGAGTCTATGGACTTCCGACGTGAGATCAGCTGAAAAATTTGCCTGTGAAATCGAAGCAGGTAGTGTCTTCATCAACGGTATGGTCAAATCTGACCCGCGGCTGCCCTTCGGGGGGATCAAATGGTCCGGATACGGCCGGGAACTGGGTGTTTACGGCATCCGGGAATTTGTGAATATCAAAACCGTATGGATCAAATAAGGCAGTTACGGCCTGTCGGGTTGAGTGCGCCGGAACTTCAGCAGGTAAGCGGTCCCCAGTACCGATATCTCCCGGATCAAAGGCCATTTGCCAAAGAGAGAGTACCGCGTGCGCCAGCCGTAACGGATCTCGTGTGAGGGACGTACCGTAAAATACCGCTCCTCCAAAATAACCAGACCTGCCTGCGATAATAATTTTCTAAAGGTGCCGATAGCCATGCGGCAATTCTTAATCTCCAGGGCTTTTGATATTGCCGCCGGGGTTTCGCCTGCAAGTCTGAGAACCGATTTCAGTACGGGCGCAGGCAGCCAGCCCAGATACGGAAACCACCGTGCAGAGGATTTCAACAGTGTCTGCTGGTGGAGCCCGAAGGGTGAGTAGAAAGGTGGAAAGGTGACCAGCAACCGGGTATCTGCTGAACCGAACCTGTCCAGTGCCTTAAGAAAATTCAGTTTACTATCAAGCGGGATATGCTCGATCACATCCCGGAGGATGATCAGGTCAAACTTCTTTCCCAGCTGATCCGGCGCCTTTGCTGACGTGATATCTGCAATCACAAATTTCAGGTTTTCTTCGGTTTGCCAGGGGAATTCCCGAATCTCTGCGCCGACGCACTTGGCACCCTGCCGGGCAAAGGCAGTTATGAAACCACCGTCTCCACAGCCCACATCCAGAATATTTTTCCCCTTTGGGGAGATACCCCAGTTTTTCAACAGGGGCAGATAATACTGTTCTGCCAGCAGATATTGATATTGCCGGTAATAGGCTTCCCAGGTCGGGAAATCCTTCCGGTAAATTTGAGTAAGGGTCATTCGTCGTATTTGACGATGGTTCGAATGGGGAAGGGGATCTGGATACCCTCGGCATCAAACCGTTTTTTCAGACGTTTGATGAACTCGGTTCTCACTCTGTGCTGAGCCGGAAAATTGGTGGCCATCATGATGGCCGTGAAATCGATACTGGAGTCGTTGAACCGGCGATAGCGGAATTCAACGGTGTAATCCGGAACGCCGCCCACCACCGTCTCCATCACACCCTGGGCAACTTCACGGGTGACTTTTTCCACCTGTTCGAGGTCGCTGTCGTATGCGACACCACAATCCACCGACACCCGCAGATTTTTCTTGGGGATATTGTAGTTCAGAACGGTCTCTATGGCAAGTGTGGCGTTGGGAACGACGATCGTGTTGTTGTCGCGACTGATGAGCGTCGTATTGCGCAGTGTGATATCAGTAATGGTTCCCTCCTGCCCTGAACTTAGCCGGATAAAATCACCGGTCCTGATCTGTTTGGACAGCAGGATCTGGATACCTGAGAAAAAATTTGCCAGCGTATCTTTCAGGGCAAAACCGGCAGCGAGAGAGCCAATCCCCATGGCACCTAGTATCGGTGTTATGGAGATCCCGAAAGTCTGAAGCAGCATGAGGACGCCGATGGCGATGATCAGACCCCGCACGAGGTTGACGAATAAATTTGTGTTCTGAAATTCCGAACTGAATTTTAAAGTATAGGATGAGACCAGTTTTCCGGTGAGACCGGCCACGGCGAGTGCCCCCGACATAATGGCAAAGACGAGCAGTACTGATTCTGCCGGACGACTTATCGCTTGGGGTATTGCCTCAAACTGGAGGGCGAGTGCCAGTCCGATAATGAACAGCCAGAAACGGATATATTTTCGAAGCGCTTCCAGCAGAATATCATCCAGACCGGTATTTGTTTTCCGGGTTATTTTCTCCAGCCGCCCTAATATATAGCGGTTAAAAATACTCCCGGCAGCGAGACCTGCCACCACCAGGATCAGGGGAGCAATGAAGGGTTTGATCGTATTAAATATCTCAGGGATGTCCATAGTCATATTACCTGATTAGCCTATTTTCGTTGAAGTTGCTGAAAATCCAGTCCGGTCGGATTTTGGAAAATCCGTAGCTCAAACTCGGGAATGACGGCGAGGATATGATCGAAAATATCCGCCTGGATCGCCTCGTACTGAACCCACCGTGTATCTTTTGCAAAGGCATAGATCTCGAGAGGCAGACCGCGATCGCTGGGTGCCAGCTGGCGCACCATCATCGTCATGTTTTTATGAATGTCAGGATGGTTTTGCAAATAAAAGGTCACATAGGACCGGAACGTTCCGATATTGGTCAGGCGTCTGCCATTGACCGTCGAGGATGTATCCACATTATGGGTTTTATTATAAGCCTCAAGTTCGGCAATTTTCCGGCGGGTGTAATCCGTGAGCAATTGGAAGCGCTCAAAGCGTTCAAGCATCTCGGCAGTGCAGAATTTAACGGAAGTCAGATCGATGAAAACAGACCGTTTGATCCGGCGCCCGCCGCTTTCCGTCATGAAACGCCAGTTTTTGAAAGAAGAGCTCACCAGTGCATGCGTGGGGATCGTAGAGATGGTTTTATCCCAATTCTGAATTTTAACATGGTGAAGGGCAATATCGATAACATCGCCGTCTGCACCAAATTCCGGAACTGCCAGCCAGTCCCCTACTGACAGCAGATCATTGCCCGCTATTTGAATGCTGGCCACGAAAGACAGAATCGTATCCCGGAAGATCAGCATCAGTACAGCAGTCAGGGCGCCGATACCGCTCAGCAGGAGTAACGGCGACCGGCCGAGAACCGTTGAGATGACCAGGATCAATCCGATAATGACGAGGATGATCCTTAAGGTCTGAAGATAACTCTTCATGGGTACCCGCCGCGAAAGTTTCAGTTTGGAATAGATTTTCTCGAGGACGGTGAGCAATGAACTCAGGATCAGGAAAATGATCAGGATTATGAGAGCCCCCAGCAGCCGTCTGAGAAACGAACCGGGGCCGGGAATCAGGGGTATGGAGAGATAAAATATCAGGGCAGGCGCCAACGCGGCAGTCCGGTTGAAGATCCGGGTTTCCAAAATGACATCATCCAGCTGATTCTGCGATTTCCGGATGATCTTTCCGACAATCCTGAACAGGATCATCCGTACCAGAAAGTAAATCAGGACCGCTAATAATGTCACCCACAGCAAATTCGACCAGGAGGGGACATCCGGCCGGGGCAGAATGGGCGTTATGAAATCAGTCAGCTGCATTCTTCTTCGATTTCGTATTTGATGAATACAAGCAGTGTTCCATGGCTGATCTCCAGGTGAAAAGAATCTCCCAGGCATTCGTTTAAAATCCCCGCATGTAAGGTTGGAAAGGTCGATTTCAGCAGGGGATATTTCAATCCGTTTGAGCTGACTCGGATGGTTGGGTCATGGGAGAACAGGGAGATCTGCTGGCCGGGAATGCCCGGAAGCTCGGTGGCAGATGTCACCGGCAGGAATAATCCGGCGTCGGTGTACATTGAGATATCAAATTTAGCCGCATAGTCGAACAGAAGAAAGATGTTTCCCAACGTATGGTCTTCTCTCAGCCCCGTTGCACCCACAATGGTGACCTGGCTCAGTTTTTTTGTCACACACCATTTCAGGGCTTTTGCAAGGTCTGTATCGGTCTGCCGCTCAATTTTCACAATCCGATCCTTGAACTGTCTCTGGTATTTTCCGGACAGTGAGTCCATATCGCCTATAATCACATCGGGTTCAAGACCATAGTCCAGCAGATTTTCAGTGGCACCGTCACAGCAAATGATATAATTGGCAGACGTCAAGACACGCAGGGGAGCTGTCTGGGTTGGGAATATCCCATTTGCCAGAATGACCGTTTCCGGTTCAGCCATCAGTGCCATCCTTCGGGTCCGCCCCGAGCCAGTTACGGTAGTTGTCTGCCTGGTGCCTTGCGGGTTTTTTAAATGCCCGCAGACGGTACCTGTCGGGAGGTCTGCTGCGGGGTTTCACAGACAATTTGCGGATACTGCCCCAGCGGGAAAGGAGAAATACCGCTTTACGTTTCAGGTCCAGTTCAGATAGCCGGCGATCCTTATTCTTTGGGGTCAGTCTCAGAGCATTAACGGCCAGCAGTTCATCGCCTTTATTCAAGCCCCCTTCCCAGGCAGGAGCCCCGGCATACAGCCGGGTGATGTTGAGTTTCTCATCGAGCTCCATTCCAAACCAGGCCCCGGGTTGAGCGTTTTCCTTTTTATAAGTTTTTTCCAAACGAAGCCCAAATGGCTTCAGCAGTTTTTCAAAATCAAGTTCTTCCGTACTGCTCAGATAATGCCAGATATGCGTCAGTTTGTCTCCTGCAGTCCTTTCGCAGAGGGTTTTAAAATGTTTCTCCGTGAATCCGAGGCCGGTCTTCAGATATTCCTTCCAAAGTTTTCTATAGACGTCATCGAGCGATTTTTCTCCCCTGGTCAGGCGCCGGATTTCGAGGTCCAGGGCCATGGCAATGAGACTGCCTGACAGGTAATAGGAGATCACAATGTTCTGTGTATTCTCATCAGGTTGATAGAGCTTGATCCATTGGTCGAAGGAAGATTCTTCGGTAGTCTGAACCAGTCGTCCCGGTGTGTTCTGATATTTTCGGATGTCCTCGGCGATAAGATCGAGATATTCGTCTATCGATATAACCTCTGCCCGAAGCAGCATCTGATTGTCATAATAACTGGTTATTCCCTCCGTGATCCAGTGCAGTTTGGAGTAAAATTCTTCATTGTAATTGAAGGGACCCAGTCCTTGCGGTCGGATGCGCTTGACATTATAAGTGTGAAAAAATTCATGTGATACCAGACCCAGGAAGCGGATATAGTCTTTCCGTTCCCGGAACTTGAACTGTCCGAACATCATATGACAGGAATTGTGGTGTTCCAATCCGCCAAAGCCATCCGGGAGCAGATGCAGGAAGAAGATGTAGCGATCATAGGGCACTGAACCGAACATGAGGTGGGCTGCCGTCAGGATTTTTGTCGTGTCCTCAATGATCTTATGAATATCAAAATTTCCTGATCCGAAGATCACAAACTCATGAGGAACTCCGGACACTATAAATTTATGGAGCTGCTGATTTCCAACTGCAATGGGGGTATCGATCAGCAGGTCATAGGTTTCTGCATAAAAAGTGTTCTTATCCTGCAGGATTTCTTTGAGGCCTGTGGAGATAGTACTCCAGGTTTCAGGTTTATTGATGGTGACTGTATGGGGCCTGTCTTGGTGTCCCACCTGATATAAAAAGAGGCTGGCGCCGTTAAGCATGGCATGGTCGGCATCGAGGTAGCTGGTGCGAACAGTCAACTCAAAAGCATATACCTGATAGGTCAGGATTATACGGCTTCGGCCCCCGGTGCTTACACGCCAGGTATGTTTGTCAATTTTATGGACGGCTAAGGCGTGAACTCCCGCTGTTGCGGTCAGGCTGATAATATGCCGGGCAAAATCACGGATTTTGTAAGATCCGGGTGTCCAGGCCGGGAGTGCGAAGTCTGCATATTGTGCCCCGTCTGCATCGACAGCCATCTCGATCGTAACGATATGCTTATGCGGCTCGGCGATGATGACGGTATAATGTATTTCATTTTTTCCCATATTTCTTCCCATCTGGCTGAATAACAGGCGATCTGTCCCGTTTGAACTGAGGGAATATTAATGACATTTCCCTACACGAGAGAACGGTATAATTTCAGCTCCCAACGCATTTTCCCGGGTCTTATCAGTTAAATGTACCTCACCTTCGTCAGATTGAAAGAACCCAATAAGGTATCCAACCCCGGAGATCGGTCCGGTATCTGGATTGCGGCTCCGGGGCATAACAGTTTTATTGAGGTAACACCTTATTTTATTTAATACTCAGTGAAGGAACCCGAAAGGTGAATAAGTCCGCATGCCCCGTTGAATTTAAATTTTGATAAGTCCCTTTATAAATTTGATAAAAAGCCAACAATGGGGTAAATTCGAAGGGAATTAATGGGAACAAAATAATAAATTCGGAGCAGAGTTAAATGACCGGATACCAAGGTTAAAACAGCAGTTGCTTAAACCGGTCAGATAAAATTCGGGATCGCCTATGACAGAAAAAAAAACAGGCAGGGATGAAAATTTGCAGGAACTTGCAGAGATTCGGCAAGAAATCAGCAAACTTAAGGCGGAGAACGAAAAATTGGCGCAGCAGTTAATGCACTCCAGCCGGCTTGCATCTTTGGGAGAAATGTCTGCAGGGATTGCCCATGAGATCAACCAGCCTCTCGCCATCATAAGGGCCAGAACTGAGTTACTGCGGATGCGATCCAGAGAAGAGGGCATTTCCGCCGAAGAGCTCACTGAAGAACTTAGTGAAATTTTGCTGAAAGTCGATAAAGCGGTTTTGCTCATAGAGCAGATGCGGGGATTTTCCAGAAAAGACAGCGGATTTGTGGAACATATTGATATTACAGAACCCGTTGACCGGGCGCTGATCTATTTTCGTGAACAATTCCGTATGCACAAAATCAAGCTGACGGTTTCCATTGAAGAAAACCTGCCGAAGGTCAGGGCCAATTCACAAAACGTGGAGCAGATGGTCATCAACTTCATCTCTAACGCCAGGCATGCGGTTGAGAAAAAAATCCCGGAGGGAAAATCCGGGGAGAAAAAGGTATTTCTCAAAGTCCAGCTGGATAAGAAGCGAAAATCTGTCGTCATTGAAGTGACAGATAATGGGGTTGGAATGACCCCGGAAGAAAAAAAGAGATGTCTCGATCCCTTTTATACCACCAAGGCAAAAGGCGAGGGAACCGGTCTGGGTTTGTCCATTGTGCACAATATAATCAAGGAAATGAATGGTAAACTGGAGATTACCTCATCTGTCAAGGCGGGTACAACCATGCGAGTGTTGATACCGGTGGAATGAACTGGTGAGAGTGTGTATTTTTAAGCAAATTTTATTTCCAATTAAGCCTGAATGATCGGAGAATAGATGAGTGCAATCCGAATACTGATTGTTGATGATGAAGCCGAATTATGTGATCTGCTGATCCGGGGGTTGGTACATCTGTCAAAGGAGTACCAGATTTCATCGGTGAATTCAGGAGAGGAAGCTTTGGCTTATCTTGAAGCGCATGAGATCGATATCCTCGTTACAGATATCCGCATGCCCGGCATTGACGGAATCGACCTGCTGCGTCGGGTCCAGGAACTGCAGCCCTCCGTTGCAACCATCATCATTACCGGTCACGGTGACCTTGATAATGCCATAGAAGCGCTTCGATTGGGGGCCACCAATTTTATCCGCAAACCCATCTCACATGAAATTCTGCATTTATCAATTCTTAAAGCTTATGAAAAAAAGGAGCTGGAGCAGAAGCTGAATGACAGTGAAACCATGTTCCGGCGGATCACCAGTTCCGCTCATGACGGGATCATCCTCATAACCACTGAGGGAGAAATTTCTTACTGGAACAGCTCAGCTGAAAAGATGTTCGGCATCACCGAAAAGAATGCTCTGGGCAGGGAGCTTTCCTCCGTTTTGCAATCTGGCGCTTATGAGGGTGATTTTTTTACGGATCTGAAGGTGTTCCTTAGGGATGAGGAGGCGATCTTTTCGGAAGATATTGTGGAAATGACCGGACACAGGTCAGGTGGAGAGGAATTTCCCTGTGAAATAACTGTCTCAAAAGTTCATTTCAAAGGTCAATGGAACGGAATTGTGGTCCTCAGGGATATCACCGAAAGAAAAAAAGCCGAGGAGGAACTGCAGGCGGGGTTCATCCGCTTAAAAAAATCACTCGAAGGGACCGTCAGTGTCCTGGCAACCGTAGCCGAGAAGCGTGATCCCTATACGGCCGGACACCAGGAGAGAGTCTCCAGGCTGGGCACGGCTATCGCCCGGGAGATGGGGCTGCCGGCAGATCAAATCGAAGGGATCCGGGTCAGTGGCGTGTTGCACGATATCGGAAAAATGTCGGTTCCGGCGGAGATACTGAGTAAACCCGGTCGGCTGAGCAAACTGGAATACGGCATCATTCAAACGCACTCTGAAGTCGGCTACGAGATTCTCAAAGGTGTAGAATTTCCCTGGCCGATTGCGGATATTGTTTATCAGCACCACGAACGGCTGAACGGCAGCGGGTATCCGAAAGGGCTGAAAGGAGATGAAATTCTGCTCGAGGCCAGGATTCTGGCCGTCGCTGATGTGGTGGAGGCCATGAGTTCTCACAGACCCTATCGCACCGCTCTGGGAATCGACATAGCACTAAAAGAGATCAGGAAGGGGCGAAAGAAACTATATGATCCTGAAGTTGTCCATGCCTGCCTTACCCTTTTCAATGAGAAAGGGTTTACCATGGATCTGATCACTTCCAATCCGAATTAAAATTTTTAATTGATATAAATCCATGATCAGATTTTTCCTGAAGATCTTTGCTGCTGTTCGCGCCACAACCGCAACGGTACGGGTGACCTCTGAAAATTAGGACGGATAATGGCAAAAGTACTCGTAGTAGATGATGAAAAAAGTCTGAGGAGAACGATGCAGGCCTTTCTCACGGCAGAAGGCCGTGAAGTTCTGACTGCCGAAACCGCAGAAGAGGCCTGGGATATCGTTCAACAGGATAATATTGATGTAGTCCTCTCAGATATTATCCTGCCGCGCTGGAGTGGTCTTGACCTTTTGAGAAAAGTCCGAAAAGGATATCCGACTGTACAGATGATCATGATCACCGGTGAGCCCACGGCAGACGCAGTGGCAGAAATCGTACGGCTGGGCGCAACAGATTTCCTCATAAAACCCATCAATAAAAAAGATATTCGCAGAGTTGTCGAAAAGGCCATTGAACTCAAAGGTTTTAAAGATGAAGTAGAGCGGCTGTCCAAAGAAAATTTGGAATATAGTCATAATCTCGAAAAACTGATCAGAGAGAGAACCCGGGAACTCCACAAAAGGGAAGAACAATACCGTACCCTGTTTGAATCAGCGGGTGATGCCATTTTCATCATGAAAGATGATATATTCGTAAATTGTAATGAGAAAACTTATGAGATGTTCGGTTGTACAAAGGAGCAGATCATCGGCCATCCTCCCTACGAATTTTCGCCGCCCTATCAGCCCGACGGGAGAAACTC
Source organism: FCB group bacterium (assembly GCA_013152375.1). Taxonomy (GTDB): domain Bacteria; phylum Fidelibacterota; class Marinisomatia; order SCGC-AAA003-L08; family JACNLC01; genus JAADGM01. The sequence goes on from JAADGM010000109.1 coordinate 11,079, forward strand.
CCGGGATAAAGCACTGGAAAAGATCAATGCAGCCATGGCGGGCAAACCCCAATTGTTCGAATGGCAGCACAAACGATACGATGGAACCTTATTCGATGCGGAAGTAAGCCTGAACAGCATCGAAATATCAACCGGGCAGAGCATACTGGCCATTGTAAGGGACACGACCGACCGTAAAAAGGCTTTGTTCAAACATGCCCGGAGCCGCCGAAATCTGCTCCAGGCTCAAAAACTTGCCCATATGGGACACTGGGACTGGGACTCTGATTCCAAGGTATTTTATATGTCTCTTGAGATCTGGAATATTTTCGGATTAAAGACCGACTCTCATAAGACGACTTTTGATACCCTTTACAAAGCAGTTCATCCGGATGATCTGGCGAAAGTAAAATCGAATTTCGAGAAAATACTCTCCGGTAAAACAGAAAAAATAGAACTGTCTTTCCGGATTCGACGTCCGGACGGGAATATTCGGGTCGTTAAAAATCTGGGTGTTGTCGATCCTGAATATGGTGGCCCTTCAGCGCGGATTCACGGGATAATTCAGGATATCACTGAACAGGAGCGACTCCAGGCAGCAAGGATAGAAAGTGAAACGCTGTTTCAAACCCTCATTCAAACAGCAAATGATGCCATCGTGACGATTGATGAGAAAGGGACCATCGAGGTTTGGAACAAAGCAGCGGAAAAGATTTTTGGCTGGACTCAGGAGGAGGCTGTTGGCGTTAACATGCACGAGCTGCTCGTGCCTGCCGATAAGCAGCACAAGGCAACAAAAAGCTTTGTTATAGCAATTACGACCGGAAAAATCAAAATAGCCGGAACCGGGAACCGGACGGAGTTTGTGGCCAGAAAAAAATCGGGAGACCTGATCCCGGTTGAGATATCGCTTTCACCTATCACGCCCATCGGTAAAAAACACATCACTGCCATCATCCGGGATATCTCCGAGCGGAAAGCACAAATACAGGAACTACATGCCAAAGAAGAGCGCTATCGCCAATTGTTTGACTCGCTGCCCTTTGGCGGTGAAGTCCTTTCGAAAAAAGGTCTTATCGAGCAAGCCAGTGAGCAGACAGGCAGCTTACTGGGATATGCTCCGGAGGAATTGGTAGGAAAACAGTTCACAAAGTATCTCTCTACATCCTCAAAAACACAATTTGTTGACCATTTTGAAAAAATGCTGCAGGGAAACAGAGTATCAATGGATGTGGAAATGCTCGGGAAAAAGGGTCGGGTTATTAAAGTGCTGTTGAGTGCCAGTCCGCTTTTTACCGAGGCGGGAGATCTGGACTCCGTTTTATGCATAAACGTGGACATAACCGAGCGGGAGCAGTACAAACAGAAACTCTTTGAAAACGAAAAGAAGTATCGTTCCATTATCGAAAATTCGCATGATGGCATCATGATAGCGGATGAGAATCTAAAACTGCGCTTCGTAAATTCGCAATTCTGTGAAATAATCGGCAGAAGTGAGAACCAGTTGCTGGGTCAAAAATTCACGGAATTTTTCGATAAAGTGAGCGCTAAGTCGATCTCCAGCCAACTTTTGGCTGAGACCGCTGATACGCGGATTCCCGCCAGGGTCGAGTCGGATGTGATCCACGAAGACGGTGAAATCCGACGGGTTGAATTTACAGGAAGTGTCATCAGATCTGAGAAAGGGGAAAATCAAATCCTGGGCCAGTTACTGGATGTCACTGAACAATACAAAAACAGGATCCTGCTTATCAATAATGAAAAGAAATACAGGACTCTTTTTGAACTCAGTCCATCAGGGATCATGATTCTTGACTCCGGGGGAAAAATCTTAACCATTAACAAATCTTACTGTGCTGTGCTGGGGTATGCACCACACGAACTCATCGGGCAGCACGTGAGTGCAATATCCTCTTCCAGCAATAAAAAAACGATCAAAGAGAATATCAATCGTATTCTCAAGGGTGAACGGCTGATGAACCGTGTGGTCAGCCGGAAGAAAAACGGTGAGATCTGTGAATTGGAAATTCATGAGGAAAGAATTCCCTTTCCCGACGGTAATTACGGAATTGTCAGTACTGCCAGAGATCTTACTGAAGAGATTCGCTCCAGACATGAATTAGAGGTCAGGGAAGAAAATTATCGGACCTTGTTTGAAGACCAGGCCATAGGACTCTATAAAACGACCGTCTCCGGCAAAGTCATCAGTGCGAACCGGGAAATGGTTGAGATGCTGGGATACAAAGACCTTGAAGAGCTCCAGAGTCTCAATATTTCGCTGGCCGATTGTATCGAATATAACCGCCCGGATTTTATCAGGATGCTCGAAAAACAAGGGCGTATTTTTGATCTCCAGGCACTGTGGACGGGGAAGGACGGACGCACAATACCCGTCAGTGAGAATGCCGTTGCAGTCAGAAATGATAAAGGCGAATTAGAATATATTATCGGCACGGCCATTGATATTACAGAACGGATCGGGCAGGAAAAAGCTGAAAAAAACCGCACTACGATGATGGGACAGTTGGCAGATTATGCCGTTGAGATGCTGCATCTGCCCACGTCTGAATCGTTTTTTCAATATATTGCTGAAAAAACCGCTGCCCTTGCGCCCGATTGTATTGTTTGCGTCAGCCGCATAAACCCAAATGAAGAAACCGTCATACCCCACTCGGTTACCGGTTTGGGCAGGTTTAGCAGATTTATAAACGATCTTCTGAAAAAAGAGCTGCGCGATATCGCCTTCCCAAGGCAGAATGATTTTACGAGGGATACCGAGCACCTGAAATTGAGTGAACTCAATCCGGATATCCAGAAACTGACATCCGGCAGAATCGCTGCTTCCCTCGCAAAAAAAATAAAGCGTACGCTCAAAATCCAAAAAATCTTTACGGCTGACCTGCTGGCAGCAGGCTGCCCGGTTGGGAATGTGGCCATCCTGACCCGGAATACCGATGATTTGGAAAACAAGGAATATGTGGAGTTATTTTTAAGGCAGGCGGTTATCGGGCTCAGCAAAAAGATAACGGATGAAAAACTGGAGTTCAGTGAGGACCGCTTTAAAGATCTGATTGAAAAATCCGCAGATTGGATTTGGGAAATAGATGAGAATTTAAAATTTACCTATACCAGCCCGTCCGTATTTTCCATCCTGGGATATTCGCCCGATGAAATCCTGGGGAAAACACCGTTTGATCTGATGGACCCTCTCGTGGCAAAGCGCAGGGAAAAAGAATTATCCGACTTCATCCGGGGGAAAAAGTCCATCACCAGTATGGTGAACGTCAATCTCCATAAAGACGGGAGGACGGTCTATCTGGAGACTTCAGGTGTGCCGATCATTGACAAGGAGGGGAATTTTAAGGGATTTCGGGGAATTGACCGTGATATCTCCAGCCGAGAGAAACATTTGACAGAGCTGATTGAAAGCGAAGAGCGTTTCAGAAAATTATTTCTGGAAAACAGAGCTGTCATTCTGCTGATCAAGGCATCTGATTCCGGGGAACCGGGAATATTGGATGCAAATCCAGCCGCCTGTAAATTTTATGGATATCCTCATAACAAACTGTCTTCAATGAAACTGAGCGATCTTGATATAAGTCCCTCCGGCAGTACCGCTGACCTGTTGAAAGTTGCCAGGAGTCAGGGGTCGAAATATTTTGAATCACAGCACAGTCGAGCGGATGGCAGTGTCCGGGATGTAGAGATCTATGCTTCTAGAGTAGAAGTCAATCAGGAGACTCTGATCTTTGCAATAATCCACGATATTACGGAGAGAAAACAATACTTTGACGCCGTTGTTGAAAGCGAAATCCAATTTCAGACACTTATCGAGCATGCCACGGATGCCCTGTTTATATCAGACCTGGAAGGGAATTTCATTCTTGTAAACCGCCAGGCCTGTGAGTCTTTGGGCTACACGGAAACAGAGCTGTTGAACATGAATATCAGGGATATTTCAACGGATGCGAAGGCGAACAATACGCCTGTAAATACCTGGCCCAAAATAAAGGATGGTGAACCGGTTCTGGTCGAAGCGGAACACGAGCGCAAGGACGGGACCCGTTTTCCGGTTGAGGTCAATGTCGGCCGTATTACCTATGGCGGTCAGCCTGCAATCGTGGGTTTCGCCCGGGATATTACCCGTCGCAAAGAGTCTTTAAAAGAACTACGGGACAGCCGTGAGCGTTTTGAAAGTGTCTCCCGCCTCACCTCTGATTATGCCTTTTCCTATAAAGTCAATGATGATGGAAGTCTCGAACTCGAGTGGGTAACCGGGGCGCTTAAAAATATCACAGGGTACTCTGAGGCAGAATTGAAAAAGAAAGGCGGCTGGGCGTCCATTATTTATCCACCCGATATTGGAATTCCTTCCGGGCAGCTAAAGAAGCTCCTGCAGGGTAACCCTGATACCGTTGAATATCGCATTACGACCCGGAAGGGCGAACTGCGATGGATGCGGGATTCGGCCGAACCGGTCTGGGATGCCGGTCATATAAGGATTATCCGTATCTTCGGAGCGGTAAAAGATGTCACAGAGCGCAAGATCGCCCGAATTAAGTTGGAAACCGCCGCACGGAGGTGGGATGCTACTTTCAATGCAATAGAGGATGGCATTGCCCTGGTGACCCTGGATGGTAAAGTGATACAATGCAACCAGGCACTGCTTGATATCCTCGGCAAATCAGAATCCGAGGTGAAGGCCTCGGATGTCCCCACGCTGGTTTACGGCTCCCATAATATGCCTGAAGATTGCCCGATCCATAAAATGCTGCACTCGCACCGCAGGGAATCGAAAATTTTTGAAAAAGGCGGCAGATTCCTCGAAGTTATCGTTGACCCGGAACTGGATTCCAATCAAGAACTGGTTGGGTATATTCATATCATGCGGGATGTCACGACTTTAGTTAGAAATGCGACCTTGAAAGAAATTGCCAGTGAGATTTCCAGAGCAGCAAATGATCTTCCCGACTTAGTGGATTTTTATAATATTGTCCATAAAAACGTCAAGAAAGTACTAAAGACCGATAATTTTTACATCGCCCGGCCGGACGAAGCCAATCAACGGCTGTTGTTTTCATATCTCGTTGATGAATGCCTGCCGATCACGGATTCCAGACCTCTGGGGAAAGGTTTGTCTGAATATGTCATCAATTTGGGGAAACCGTTTATGTGCACATACAGGGAATTGGAAAAACTGGTCAGTCGGGGAGAAGTGGAACACCTTGGGAGTCCCTGTAAACAGTGGATGGGAGTCCCGCTCATCATCGATGGCAAACCAATTGGCATGATGGCGGTTCAGGATTATAATAATGAGCGGGCCTTCGATGAAGAGTCATTATCTATTTTACAATTCATCGGCACTGAGGTCGCCAGAGCCATGGCAAAGGCAGAAGCCGATGCCACAATCCTGATGGAACGTAACCGGGCGCAGCAATACCTCGATGTAGCCTCGGTCATTTTTGTCGTATTGGACGCTAGGGGAAATATAAGCATGATCAACCGGAAAGGCGCTGAAATCCTCGGCTATTCCATCCGGTCCCTGGTCGGTGTGAACTGGTATGAAAAATGCGTCCCCGAGGAGAATCGCGAGAAAGGTTTAGCGGATTATCTTAAGACCGTTAAAGGTAAATCAGGATTTGAAGAGTACAATGAAAATCTCATTCAAACCAAATCCGGTTCAGTGCGGACCATTGCCTGGCATAACGCCTTCGTCCATAATGAGGATGGTGAGATCATTGGAACGATCGGCTCGGGAATTGATATTACGGATAAACAAAAAGCCGAAGAAGAAAAGAAAATGATGCAGGCGCAGTTGATCCAGGGACAAAAACTTGAATCTATTGGTACCTTGGCGAGCGGTATTGCGCATGAAGTAAATAATCCCATTATGGGCATCATCAACTATGCAGACCTCATAACAGATGAAACCGAGAACCAATCCATCGTTGAATTGGCAGAGGGAATCATGGAAGAGGGACACCGGGTGGCTGAGATCGTCAAAAGTCTGCTGTCTTTTTCCCGCATTGATAAACAATCCCACAGCCCGGCGTACCTTAAAGATATAATACATTCTACTTTGAACCTTATTTTATCGTCATTGCGAAAGGATGATATCGAGCTGCATGTGGATATAGCCGATAAGCTGGGAAAAGTAAAATGCAGAACGCAACAGATCCAGCAGGTAATTCTGAACCTGTTGACGAACTCACGCTATGCATTGAATCAAAAATATAAGAAATGGGATGAAAATAAGATCATTCTCATCAAGGTTGAGGCCTTTGAGGAGGAAAATGAGCAGTGGCAGCGGTTGATCGTAGAGGATCACGGTACCGGCATTCCCGCTGAAAATATGGATATTATCTTCGACCCCTTTTTTACTACCAAGGGCAGAGTTGACGGCACCGGTCTTGGACTTTCTGTCAGTTACGGGATTATTAAAGAACATGACGGTGTAATGCGCTGCGAATCTGTTGAAGGAGAATTTACGCGGATTATTATCGAGCTGCGGGCGGACAATGGCTGGGAACTGGAAAAAGAGACTTAGCGGACATAAGAATATTCTGCTGGTTGAAAGCAGATCCACTAAGCTGCATGCAGCACATGGGGATATCCGGTTCCCTCGGCCAGGCATTAATAATATTTCGGAAAAAACAAGAGGATTTGCCGGGTTTAAAATACGGTTTTGATTCTCAATCAGGATATGATCATATGAAGAAAATTTCGATACTTTACATCATTTTAAGTACAGCCCTGTTATCCGGGTTCACGCCCTTTGACCCGAATGTACATGACTATCTTGAAGGTTATGTGACCATCTCAAGCGATCGGCTGGATTTCGGTGATGTGGAGACGGGAACACAGACATCCCTGACCCTCACTATCTTTAATGGCGGGAGCGATTTTCTTTTTTTTAAGACCGTGGCAACAGCGGGGGAGGATTATTCCGTTTCTACCCCATCTCCGATAATGCCGGCATCGGTATTTGAAGTAACGGTTACCTATGCTCCGACTCAAAATCTGACAACAGCCGGGATGCTGCTGATAAGGCTGTACAACACTGACAGCGATATATTGGTTCCGCTCACAGGGACGGGAGACTACCCGGGGACCTACTACGATTCTACGACCGATCTCTGGGGAGAAGATTTAAAAGCCCAATTATCTGACATCATCGACGGGCATCATGATCTGGGATATAATACCGCCCGTGATCGGATGTATGATACTATTGATAATGAGAATTGCACTATCGAAGGAGTGTACTCAGGTATCGTAATTACTGCCTGTAATCGCAGTGAGGCACAGGCTCAGGGTTTTGATACGGAACATACCTGGCCTAAAAGTATGGGAGCCCAAAGCTCACCTCCAAAATCCGATTTGCATCACTTATTCCCGACCTACTCACAGTTTAACAGCACCCGGGGCAATCTGCCTTTTGGGAATGTGGCGGTTTCTAACTGGCCCTCGGGTGTGCCGAATAACTCCGATTCTGACAGAGGCTATGATGCAAACGGAGTGGAGGTTTTTGAGCCCCGTGATATACACAAAGGCGACGTGGCCCGGGCGATGTTCTATTTTGCGCTCCGATATGACAACCCCTATAACTTTCTCAACAGTCAGGAAACAACGCTGAGGCAATGGTTTTACGAAGACCCCGTCAGTACAAAAGAGATCGATAGGAATGAGGCCATCTACGGGTATCAGTACAACCGCAGCCCCTTTGTTGATCATCCGGAATTTCTGGACCGAATCTCGTCGATCGCGGGCACTGCAGCAGGTCAGCTGATTGCTCCGAATATTGTATTGGTTGCAGACACACTGTGGTTGTATTCGTGGATGACGCAGTACACTCTCTCATTTGGGAATACGGGTTCCGCCGGACTGGAAATAACCCAAATTGAAGTTACAGCGCCTCCATTTTCAGTAAGTGAAAACCAGATATCTGTCCCCCAGGATAGCACGGAGCAGGTAATCGTGAGTTATTTCAGTGCGGAAAACGGCATTTTCACCGGTGAATTGACCCTGAACTCCGACGACCCTGACAGTCCGTCAATCACACTGCCGGTGAAAGCCGTTAATTATGCGGCGGGAGATGTAAATACCGATGGTACCGTGGACGTTCTCGATGTCGTCTTGATGGTTGGTTTTATATACCAGCTTGAAATACCGGGTGCAGTACAGGGGCTTCTATCCGATGTCAATTTTGACGGACAGACTGATGTCCTTGACATTGTCACAGTAGTAGATATCCTGCTTTCCAATTGAACCGTTCAAAAAGAAATAATGCAGAATTAAAGGCCTCCAGGCCAACACTGGAGGAAGTAAAACTCATCCCCCGTATTCCCCTGTCAATTTTGGCAGAGAATATCAGATCTGTTCATAACGTGGGCGCGATTTTTAGATCGGCAGATGGGTTCGGAGCGGAAAAAATTTTCCTGACCGGATATACAGCTTACCCTCCTCGTGAAGATTTGCATAAAACGGCTCTCGGAGCCGAAAAGTCCGTTCCCTGGGAATATTCCTCCGATCCTTTGGAAGTGGCCGAAAGGCTGAAAACCAGGGGGGTAACGCTGGCAGCCCTGGAACAGACCGATGATGCTCTTTCCATCTACCGGATTTCCTGGCAGTTTCCTCTGTGTTTGATCGTGGGGAATGAAGTGACCGGCATTTCGGATGAATTGATCAACCTGGCCGATCTCGCCGTCGAAATACCCATGCAGGGGATTAAACAAAGTCTGAATGTTTCGGTTGCCACTGGTGTCGCGGGATATGAGATAAGCAGGAATTATTACCAGCAGAAGAAGTTACCATTTTAAGCCTGGCCATTGAAAATGCAGACAGGCATTCCGTCAGTTTGATGATCATAAAAGATATAAAAAGGAAATTGCAATGAAATATGGAATTCTCGGTGCAGGACGCCAGGGGGTTGCTGCAGCCTACGACCTTATCAAATTCGGCAATGCAGAAAAGCTCTGTCTGTGGGACTCATCTGAACAAGCAGCTCTGGACGGGGCAAGGCGGGTGAATGAATTATTAACCTCGACTGTAGCCTTCGGGGAATTGCTTGATGTTTCAAACGGAAAAGCACTTCAAAAAGCGCTTAAAACTGTTGACGGCGTCCTGTGTGCAGTTCCCTATAAATATAATTTAGAGGTAACGGAAGCTGCAATTGCAACCCGAACCTGTATGGTGGACCTTGGAGGGCATACGGCAACGGTCCGCAAACAGCTTGAATTATCACCGTCAGCAAGTCAGGCGGGAATTTCCATTGTTCCGGACTGCGGGATGGGACCCGGGATGAACATCACACTCGCGCTGCTGGCCATGGAGCAGATGGAATCTCCGGAACATGTTCAGATATGGGATGGGGGATTACCCGAAAAACCGGAGGATCCGTGGAACTATGCACTTTTTTTTAATATTAACGGTCTGACAAACGAATATGACGGTTCAGCCGTTTTTCTTGAAAATGGTATTCTTTCTGAGGTCCCGGGTTTATCCCAAATTGAAACTGTTGGGTTCCCGGCGCCTTTCGGACAGTTGGAAGCCGCTGTGACCACCGGGGGACTCTCGACCATGCCCTGGACATATGAGGGCAAACTCAGCACGCTAAAGAACAAGACCCTGCGATACCCGGGCCATTGGCACTGGATGAGGGCCTATCGTGAATTGGGCATGTTTTCCGAATCCCCCGTCGAAGTCGATGGGCATAAAATCGTACCGAGAGAATTTTATCACTGTCTGCTGGATCGATGCATCAACAGGGGCAGGGTCCCGGATGTCTGTCTGATGAGGGTTCAGTGTGATGGTATGGAGCGGGGGAAAGCTGTTTCAATAAGAGTGGAAGCAATGGAAAACTATGACCCCGCAACAGGGTTCCTGGCCATGGAGAAATGGACCGGCTGGCATGCTTCCATCATGTTGATCAAAGCTGTATCTGAGAGCTTGCAAAAAGGCGTGATATCCGTTGAAAAAGCTCTGTCAGGGACAGAATTTTTAGTGGAAGCAAAAAAGAGGCATTTTGACATTACAATCAAACCCGTTTAGCCCGATAGCGATGCGGCAGCCAGAAATGACCAGTTGGCTAAGTTTCAAAAGAAGTAAAATATTCTTATCAGTCTCATCATCATTCCCACGATCTGACTGGGTGAGGAATTTCAGAGAATGTGGGTCCGGGTGTCCAAGCCGGGTCAGGGTAACTCTGACGAACGGGAACGGGATACTGTGCCGAGGGTGGGACTCGAACCCACACGTTCCGAAGAACACCGGATTTTGAATCCGGCACGTCTACCAATTTCATCACCCCGGCAGCTGACAGGGCAGAAAATTTATAAACCAAACGGCATGACTTCCAACTTGACATTCTTAAATCTCGAGCCGAAAACCTCCAATTCGGTCGATAAATAGGCTTGGAACTGTTTTAAGATAGTCGGTATGTTTTAACCCTTTTTTCTCTGTGAATGGATATAAAATGTATGCCAGCACCATAGCGGAAATGTTTGTTAAAACTACGGAGACCTTCCCGGATTCTGATCTTCTTTTCGAGAAGATCGATGGAAAGTGGGAGGGAATTTCCGGTTCCGAACTATTCGACCGGGTGAAAATTCTGACCCTGGCGCTGAAACGATTTGGCGCCGGGCCAGGTATCAATATCGGTATCCTATCCCCTAATTCCCCTACCTGGACCCAATGTGATTTTGCCATTGCCTGTACCGGAGCTGCCTCCGTGGGGATTTTTCATTCGCTGGTTCCCCATCATATCGAATACATCCTGAATGATTCCGGGTTGAAACTCCTTTTTATTGAAAATTCGGCCCGGCTCCAATCTCTGGAAGTCGTATGGGAGCATTGTTCCCAGGTAGAACGATTTGTTGTCATGCAAAACGACTATAGCGGATCCAATCCGAAAGTAGTCAACCTGGCAGAATTTGCGGCTCCTCCGAAAGAGGCGGTGAATCATACTATTGAAGACTTCCAGACCTGCATCGATACAGTTAAACCCAAGGATCTTTTGACGATATTTTATACCTCCGGAACAACAGGGTCGCCGAAAGGAGTGATGCTTTCACACCAGAGTCTGATTGCTGATTTGAATGCTGCCCTTGAAAGGGTCGATTACACTGAAGGTGACCGCCTGTTGTCGGTTCTACCTTTGTCCTATGCTCTGGAGCGTATGGCCGGTAACTATATGCCGTTCTACAGCGGTTGCGCGATCTACTACTCATCAGGTCACGATCAGTTTCAAAAAGATATCCATGAAACCCAACCAACAATTCTCATCAGCGTCCCCTATATTATCGAAAACCTCTATAATGACATGCAGAGGAAAGCGGATTCCCAGTTTTTCATTAATCGCATATTATTTCGACTGTCAAAGGCAACTGGCATTAAGTATGTTACGCTGAAATTAGCCAGAAAAAAGATACCGCTGGTCTGCAGAATAAAATATTCAATTTGGAGACTGTTAGTATATCGAAAACTCAAGAAAACGCTGGGGGGAAAGATAAAGTTTATTGCATCTGGGGGGGCGGCGCTAACTCCTGATATTGCTGAATATTTTTACTCCATCGGCATCCCGATTCTCGAAGGATACGGTCTTACCGAAGCGGGTCCAATCCTCACAATTAACACTCTCTCGGAGATCAGGTTCGGGACCGTAGGTAGACCCCTGTCCCACGTGACCATCAAAATTGCTGCGGATGGTGAGATCCTTGTTAAAACACCGAGTGTCATGATGAGTTATTATGAAAATGAGGAAGATACACGGTCTGTCTTTGATAAGCAGGGTTGGTTCCATACCGGCGATTTTGGTAAAAAAGATGCTGACGGGTTTATTACGATAACGGGCCGTAAGAAAAATATACTGATTACTTCCTCCGGCAAAGCAATTGCCCCCGCTCCGCTGGAAAAGGCTCTCATCGATTCACCCTTCATTGAAGATGCAGTAGTTGTCGGGGACAACCGAAAATTTATCAGCGCCATCCTGTTACCGGATTTTGAAAATATTATAGATTACCTCGATACAAACGGGGTGACGATATCCGACCCGGAAGCCATCATCGAACACAGCGATGTCACGGCCTTGTTCAATGCTGAAATAAAAAAGATCATGGCGGATTTTTCTGAATATGAGCGGGTTAAAAAATATATTTTAATTACCCGGCCGTTTCCCCACTCCAACGGTGATACGGTGGATACTGTTAAAGTTCGCCGCCAGAAGCTGCTCGAAGCCTATCATGAGTTGATTGACGAATTGTACAAAACTGATTTTGACAGGGAAGGTTATGAAATATAAGGATGCGGGTGTTGATATCGAGGCGGGTAAAAGGTCTGTTTCGCGAATTAAACACTATGTGAAATCCACCTTTACCGGGGCAGTCCTGACGGACCTTGGTTCCTTCGGCGGCTGCTATCAGTTCCCCGCCGATGAATATGCTGAACCGGTACTGGTGTCCAGTGCGGATGGTGTTGGAACCAAACTTAAAATTGCTTTTCTGACCGGCATACATCATACGATCGGCCAGTGCCTCGTCAATCACTGCGTGAATGATATTCTGGCCATAGGCGCCCGACCGCTGTATTTTCTGGATTATTTTGCTGCAGATTCATTGGATGAGAATGTATTCGAGGAAGTCATCAAGGGCCTGTCCCGGGCCTGCCGGGAGAATGGCTGTGCTCTCATTGGTGGTGAAACGGCCGAAATGCCGGGTTTCTATAACCCCCGGGAATATGATATTTCCGGTACAATCACAGGTGTAGTCGATAAGCAATTCCTGCTTACTAAACGAGACACGAAACCTGGTGATCTGCTGGTGGGATTACCCTCCACAGGTTTACACACTAACGGATATTCCCTGGCCAGGGAGGTTTTGTTGGAAAAGTATCGTGTTGAAGAATATTTTCCGGAACTGGGATCAACTCTCGGCGATTCGCTCCTGTCGATTCACCGGTCCTATTTGCCGGCTGTGGGCGGAATCCTGGAAAAACCCTGGTTACGGAGCATCAGTCATATTACGGGTGGCGGAATTGTCGATAATACGAATAGGGTGATTGAAAAAAGCCAGGCTCTGGAGATCAAATGGGAAGCCTGGGAGTGGCCGCCTATTTTTAAACTGATCCAAAAAATCGGCCGGGTTGCCACTGAAGAAATGCGTCGCTGCATGAATCTGGGAATAGGTTTAATCTTGATTGTTAACCCTGAAGGTCTTGAAGAACTGGAGTCTTATTTTCAGGGTTTGAGACAGGAATTTATTATATTGGGTTGTGTTAAATAAAAGGAAACCATGCGAATATCTGTATTAGGGGCAGGAACCTGGGGGACAGCCCTGGCTCAGGTTCTGAACGACAACGGGCACAGGGTTTATTTGTGGGATATCAATCAAAGTCTCATAAATCGGCTTAGCCGGGAGCGGACGCATCCGAATTTGCCGGAATTTACGCTGAATCCCGATGTCCATGTCTCCACTGCCCTCGGGGATTTACCGCTGGAGGCGTTGATCCTGATCGTTGTTCCCAGCCAGGTAGTGCGGTCGGTCCTGGAAAGTCTGCCCCCTATTTCTCCATCAACCATTGTGGTCTGTGCCGCCAAGGGCATTGAAAACAACACTCTGATGAGAATGTCGGAGGTTATTCACGATATTAAAAATGTCTCGCCTGACAAAATTGTGGCGCTGTCCGGTCCGAGCCATGCTGAGGAAGTGGCGAAACGGCTGCCAACAGCCGTCGTCTCTGCCTGTCAGGATATTGAGACTGCCCGCAGGGTCCAGGCGATTTTCACAACGCGGAATTTCCGGGTATATGCCAATGATGATATTATTGGCGTAGAATTGGGAGCTGCCATTAAAAATGTAATTGCCATAGCAGGCGGGATCTGTGACGGAATCGGATTCGGAGATAATACGATGGCAGCTTTAATTACCAGAGGACTTGCTGAAATTGCCCGGCTGGGACAGGCTCTGAATGCGAAAAGTACTACTTTTTTCGGTCTCAGCGGTATTGGTGATCTCGTAGTCACCGCACAAAGCACCCTGAGCCGTAACCGCTATGTGGGACGGCGCATCGGCAAGGGTGAAAAACTTACAACAATCCTGGCAGAAATGGATATGATCGCTGAAGGTGTCAAAACCGCTCAGTCGGTGCATGATCTGGTGCTGACAACGGGCATCGAAATGCCCATCTGTGAACAGGTTCACAAAGTTCTGTTTGAAGAAAAAGACCCCCGGGCGGCCATCAGCGAACTGATGATGCGCGACCTTGTGGATGAAAAACTTCGTTAGGCTGCTTGGCTTTGTAATACTGCCGGCGGTGATTTATCCCGGTGACATCAACAGTCTCTGCGGACTGCCGGTGACTGAAATTCCGCTCACACAGCAACAGATCATCGGCTCATTACGGGATTGTCCTGATGGTGAAATATTCTTCGTTCGCTCCAATGTGGAAAGTCAAAATCCCACCTTTGATGAGGTTTGCTTTTATCTGGTGAGCACAACTTCGGTTGCATCTATCTATGTAGAGGCAGACCGCTATGATGCCGGTGACATCACTGATGCCGCAATTGCCCAAATTGAGAATGTGTTCAATCAAACCACCGTGGGAGCGGACCTGCCTGAATTGCAGCAGGGAATATTTTCCGCTGAATTACAAATCTTTGGACCGCCACCAGTGATAGACGGTTCCGATCTTGTCAACATTTTATTGCTGGATGTGAGAGATAATTTTGCCGGAACCGGCAATTATATCGGTGGATATTTTGACCCCAATGACCAAACGGACAATCCCACCAGCAATCAAAAAAATATCATCTATATTGACTGTGATCCGGTGGATCTGACCAGTTCAAACCCTGAAGAAGCACTTTTCACGCTGGCTCACGAATTCCAACATCTTCTGCACTATGCTGCGGATCCAACTGAACATGAAGACGGTGGAAATTATAACCCCTGGCTGGACGAAGGCCTGTCAGATCTGGCAGCCTCGGTTCTCGGTCTGGGGCACCGAAATTACGGATATTATTTGTCGGATACTTCGATCGGACTCGACCAGTGGGTGGGGAATGGTCTGGAATACTACGCAAAATCAGCTTTATTTTTTCAATATTTCTATGAAACAGAAGGGATTGAAGCAGTCACGGCCATCTTTGAAGACGATCAGTACAGCAGAATTGAGTCCCTGAAAAATTATCTGGGACCTGCAAATTTCGATGACTTCTTTACCGGCTGGGTGCAGGCCACAATATCAGGCAATTATAGTAATGGTGACTGCATTTTTGGCATTGCGCCGCAATCCTCACTCATCAGCATGGTACAGGTGGGGGAGAATGAAATCTTTCTGGAAGAAAATAATAATTTCAATCCTTATTCCAGCTGGCATGTCGCAATACCATCTGTGGCGGAAAAATCTGATATTGTTGATCTTCAGCCCCTGCACAGTACCGATCTTCTCTATAATTTAAGAGAGCATAATTTCATAACAGCGGATTCTGAAAACGAATGGTTTTTAAATTATATAGCTGACCCGCTAATATTTTCTAAAATAATCTATAATTCAGCCCCGACCCTGTTAAGCGTGTACTTCCACCTTGGGTTGGAGGTTGGATTAAATGAACTGCAATATGATGAAGACATTTTAACGATGTATTTGAATTATGATTCAGGCAGATTTTATGCGGTAAACGAATTCCCGATAAGCGGTCAGGCTCTGATAACCGGTGCGGCTTTCAGAGTCGGGAATGATGCCTCCGTCACCCTTAAGATCAAAAAAAGGGGCATCACTTACACTCCTTCGTATTCCCGGACACTGTGTGCCCCCATCGGTCCCGGCTGGACGACAATTGACCTTTTGAATGAAGGGATTTTTATTGATAATGCTGCCGTATATGTCGAACTTGAGACGGATGACAATGCACTTGGCTACTCAAATGCTTTTCCGGAAAACCATTCAGGTGCTGACAACCAGCGCTCCTATTATTCGGTGAACGGAACCAGTTATAATTCGATAACATCGTTATCAGTGGGAGGTCAGAGTCTCCAGGGGAATTGGGCCATCAGATTATTTTATGCAGATTCAAGTCAAGCCCACCCGACAACAGAAAATGAGAGACTTTCTCTTCATCCTAACCCATATCTCCCTGGTTTTCAAAATGCCGTAGAGACTCAGGTTCAAACCCGATGGAATGAACATATCAGTTTGCGGGTTTATAATATTTACGGTCAGGAAATTATCAGTCTCTATGAAGGCACACCACCGCCTGATACACCTGTCACGCTTAACTGGTCCGGTAAAGATCATGCCGGGAATAATGTATCCTCCGGCATTTATTTTTTTAAAGAAAGAATAGGGGACAGGCAGCTTACGGCTAAACTTTTATTGTTACGGTAAATGTTATTGTTTCAAAGACAGACAGAAGGTTAAATTTACAGGCTCTGGAATAGAAGAATTTAGAAAATTGAGCCCTCGTAGCTCAATAGGATAGAGCGTTCGCCTCCTAAGTGAAAGGTTTCCGGTTCGATTCCGGACGAGGGTACGATTTTAAGTAAAAGGAAGTTATGGCACACAAGGAAGAATTTAAACACGATGCAGTTCGGGAGACCCTTGCAAAAGTATTTGATTTTCTGAATCAGAATCAGAAAAAGATCATACAATATGGTCCCATCGTACTGATCGCAATTTTATTTGCCGCATATTATAATTATCATCAGCAGAATCTTGAAACTGAGGCCAATGTTTTGTTTGGTAAAGCGTTGAATCTGTTCGATGATGGCCAGACGGATCTGGCTTTGCTGAATTTCCAATCCGTGGAAGATGATTACAGCGGGACCAAATCGGCAGATTATGCACGGTTGTTTCTGATTGAAGAGGCTCTTAAAAACGGGGAAACAGATAAAGTTGAAACGATGATCAAAGAGCTGGAAGATTCTGATGACGAGGTGATCCGTTCTTCCGTTTACGTCCTGAGGGGGAATCTGGCTCTGAACAACGAGGATGCCGACGAGGCTATCAGGTTTTATAAAAAAGCCAGATCCCTTGAAGTATTCCCTTCACTTAAGGAGGAATATTCACTTAATGTCATCAGGGCCTATATGTTGAAAGGTGACTATCAGAAAGCCTATGAAGAAGCGCAGAAAATACAGGCTGACGATAATCTGAAATTTAATATAAAAAATGAATTAGAAGATCTCATGGCTGAGGCCAAGTATCTGGCTCACATGTAAATAACAAGTTGGAATAATAAAAGGATACCGGTTAAATTTTGGCGTAAGAAAGTGGGCTTGAACCCACTTTCTGTTTATATGCACAAATCACCTTAATTTAATCTCTTGAGGAAAAAGAAGTGAACAATAAGGAATTAATAGAAGCTTTTACCAGTGTAGCCCGGGAAAAAAGTATCGACCGAACAAATCTGGGAACCATAATCGAGGATTTGTTCATGACGCTGATCCAGAAAAAATATGGTGAAGATTGTGATAACTTCAGCGTTATTGTGAATATGGAAAGGGGCGAAATTGAGATTTACCAGGAGATGACAGTCGTTGAAGAGGTGACGGACCCCGCACTTGAAATAAGCCTGGAAGAAGTGAAGCAGATTGAACCGGATCTCGAACTCGGGGACCCTTTTATCCGTGTCATCGACCCAAATCATTTTGGACGCCGGTTGATAAATCTCGCCAAACAGCAGCTTTCACAAAAAATCAGAGATATTGAAAAAGAAACAACTTATGACGAGTACGTTGCAAGAATCGGTGAAATCGCTACGGGATATGTTCATCAAATTCAAAGAAATGTCGTCTTTGTCAATATCGATAAAACAGAACTCATCATTCCAAAATCCGAGCAGATAGACAACGATCGCTATCGACGGGGACAACCTATCCGGGGGATTATCAAAAGTGTGGAATGGACTCCAAAAGGCCCGGAAATCATTCTCTCCAGGTCCGATGATAAATTTCTCACTCGTCTGCTTGAGATGGAAGTGCCTGAGATCGAAGAAGAGATCATTGAGATCAAAGCCGTTTCCCGGGTACCCGGAGATCGCAGCAAGGTTGTTGTGTTTTCCTCGGACCGGCGTGTTGATGCGGTTGGAGCCTGCGTAGGGATGCGCGGCAGCAGAATTCAGGCAATAGTCCGCGAGTTTAACGGCGAGAAAATTGACATACTGAATTACAGCGATCAGCCTGAGATACTGATTACCCGGGCACTTGCCCCGGCCAAGCCAATCCAATTATATATCGATGAGGAAAAGCCTTACGTTGTCGCAGTTTTTGAAGATGACGAACTCCCCATCGCCATCGGTAAAAACGGACAAAATATCAAGCTGGCATCAGACGTCACCGGCTATTCCATTGATGCCGTTAAGAAATCCGATTATGAAGGTGGCAAGAAAAAAGTGATCTATCTGGACGAAGTCCCCGGAATTACACCGGCCCAACTGGAGATCCTGTCAAAAGTCGATATCTTCACGGCGGATGATTTCCTTGATATGGACAGAAATGAACTCCTTTCATTGAAGGGTTTTGGGGAAAAAACAATTGACAAGATCAGCAACATAATTCTGGATATTGACAATAAGTACAATAGTGAAATCTCTGATGCTGAAGAAGAGGAAGTAGCTGAAGGGAAAACCAAATAATCTATGACAGAGGCTGCGACCAAAAAGAGAATATTCCAGATTGCCAAAGAGCTTAATATCTCGCATAAAGATATCATTGAATATCTTAATGATGAGGGTATCGAAGGAATTAGTCTGAATGCCCCCATTGAATTTGAGATTTACGAAAAGATCCTGAACGAATTTTCCAAAGAAAAACAACAGATTGAAAGATTCCGGAAAGAGCAGGCTCGAAAAGTCGTAGTCGATACCCGCCGAAATGTAGATATTCAAAGGGAATCTAAAAAAGGGCTGACCAAACCCAAACCTGCAGCTACGTCGGGAGAGAAAAAAACCGTCGATCCGCTGCATAAGCTGAAAATAAAGATCACTGAAGAGCAGCAACGTCTTGAAACTACCAAAACCGTTAAGAAAGAAACAGAGCCGGTAACACCGGACAAAGAGGAAACAGCCCAGCCGCCTGAAACCGACGAAAAGAAGTCTGCACCACCTGCCGCCGAAAAGCCACCGGAGCCCAAAGAATCTGAAAAAATTAAAAAAGAGCCGCTGGCAACCCTGCGCATTATCAGCCGGCCGGATAAAGCTGAAAAAGAGGCTCTGGAAAGGGAAAAATTAAAAGCTTCCCGTCCCCGGAAAACATCCGCAGAAAAATCAAAGCCGGCAGAAGAGGGACCCAAACCCCAGCGGAAACTGAAGAAAATTGATGTTTCCACCATTGCGGATAAGATCAATAAAACCAAACGGGGCAAATCAAGAGAAGAAAAAGATGCTGAAAAATCCAGAAAATCCGCCTTGCATCCGCCGCTTCCCCAATTTGGGAAAAAGTCCGGTCGAAAGAAAAGTAAGAAGTCCAGTAAAGCACCGGAAAGCCCAACTGTCAGTACGGAGACCAAGAGTGTCATTAAGGTACCTGAATTTACAACCGTGGATGATCTGGCCAGAACAATGGACGTTCCGGTAAACGATGTGATAAAAGTGTGCCTCAATGACGGTATGATGGTGACCATTAACCAACGACTGGACATGGAGACCATCGTCCTCATCGCTGACGAATTCGGGTTTACGGTTGATACCGAAACGGAAATCGGTGAAGATATTATTCAGACGGAGGAAGCGGAAGAGGACCTGAAAAATGCAACCAAGCGGCCTCCGGTCGTGACCATTATGGGCCATGTCGATCATGGTAAAACATCACTCCTCGACTACATCCGGAATGAAAATGTAGTTGCAGGAGAATCAGGCGGGATCACTCAGCATATCGGTGCTTATTCCGTAGTTCTTGAAAATGGAGAAAAGATCACTTTTCTGGATACTCCGGGCCATGCCGCTTTCACGGCGATGAGGGCAAGAGGCGCGAATATTACCGATATCGTCGTGGTCATTATCGCAGCGGATGACGGCGTCATGCCGCAGACGATTGAAGCTCTGGACCATGCAAAAGCCGCCGGCGTTCCAATTATCATTGCCATCAACAAGGTTGATAAACCCGCCGCTGATGCTGAAAAGATCAAACGTGAATTATCGGATCAGAATATCCTGGTGGAAGACTGGGGAGGTAAATACCAATGTACGGAGCTTTCTGCCAAAACCGGCAAGGGTGTCGGAGATCTGCTTGAAACGATTCTTCTGGAGGCAGAAGTATTGGATCTTAAAGCAAATAAAGATACAATAGGCCGCGCGACCGTCATTGAGTCCAGGCTGGACAGGGGACTGGGGCCCGTCGCGACAGTACTCGTTCAAAGAGGGACGCTCCGGAAGGGTGACATTTTTATCTGTGGATCACAATATTCTCGGATACGGGCAATCCTCGATGAACGAAACACCCGTATCGGCAAAGCCTATCCTGCAGACCCCGTGCAGCTGCTCGGATTCACGGAAGTCCCGAAGGCCGGCGATATTCTGGCGGTCATGGAAGATGAACGGGAAGCAAGGAAAATTTCTCTCCAGCGGTCACAGTTGGAGCGGGAAGCCGAGCAAAGAAGGTTCAGACATCTCACACTAGAACAGATCGGCAAACAAATTGCCGAGGGTGAAATTCAGAATCTCGATATTATCATAAAGGGTGATGTAGATGGTTCAATCGAAGCTTTGAGTGATTCACTGATGGGTCTCTCAGGGGCCGAAGTGGCCGTAAATATTATACACAGATCCGTAGGCATGATCACAGAGACGGACGTCTCTCTGGCTTCTGCCTCGAGAGCGATAATCATTGCTTTTCATGTGACCGCATCGCCTGAAGCGAAAGCACAGGCCAGGTTGGAAAATGTTGAAATCCGGCATTATTCAGTGATCTATGAAGCGGTTAATGATGTTAAACTGGCACTCGAAGGAATGCTGCGTCCCGAAGAAGTCGAAGAAAGCATTGGATTGGCGGAAGTCAGGGCGGTATTCAAAATGCGGCGCAAAGATACCATTGCCGGGTCTTATATCAGATCGGGCAAAGCCATCCGCAATGCCCGGCTCCGGATCAAACGGGATGGCGAGACGATCCATGAAGGCAAGCTTACGACCTTAAAACGGTTTAAAGACGATGTAGCTGAGGTGGCTGAAGGGTATGAGTGCGGGATCAGTGTTGAAGGCTTCAATGATTTTCATGAGGGTGATTTCATCGAGTTCTTTGAAATTAAGGAAGTTAAAAGAGTTCTTTCCTGATGCCATATTCACATAAACCCTATAAGCGGGCCGACCGGCTTGCTGATGAGATCAAGCATGTGCTGGCGGAAATTCTCATCAAACAGGTGCAGATTACGGAAGCCGGTATGCTTACCATCTTAAAGGTTTCTCTGTCTCCGGATCTGATGATGGCAAATGTTTATTTCAGCTATTTGAATGATCAAAAAACACCGGAAGAAATTCTCGATATTCTGAAAAAAAATGTTAAAACCATCCGCTACCTTATGGGTAAGGAAATTATTGTAAAACATCTGCCCCAGATTCGCTTTCATTACGATGATGCCATGGAAAAAGCTGAAAAAATCGAACAGATATTTCATAAACTCCATAAAGGTGAACTTTGATAAATGGATGCGATCGTTCCCGCATGGAAACCGGTGGACTGGACCTCTTTCGACGTGGTTAAAAAAATGAAATCTTATGTAAAACCCAGTAAAGTCGGACATGCCGGTACACTGGATCCCTTTGCAGAGGGTATCCTCATCCTCTGTATCGGTAAGAAGACTTCGGAAGTTGAGTCACTCATGGAATTAAGGAAGACTTACGTAGCAACGATCAGGCTGGGTATCACCACAGATACACTTGATCCGACAGGTGAGTTTTCAAATGAACAGCCGGTGCCGGAACTATCAAGAGCCCTCATTGAACAGAAGCTGTCTGATTTCATCGGTGAGATAGACCAAACACCACCCATGTACTCCGCCCTGAAGAAAAACGGTGTGCCGTTGTACAAACTTGCCAGAAAGGGGCTCACCGTACCCAGGCGGGCAAGGAAGGTGAGGGTCTACGCAATCGAACTGTTGAACTTTACAAAGTCGGAATTAGAAATCCGGGTAGAATGCGGTCGGGGAACCTACATCCGCGTGCTAGGGAGCGACATTGCTGCGGCACTGGGAACCATAGGATATCTAATAAAGTTAACCCGGACCAGAATCGGTAATTATACTGCAGATAATGCTGTACGTGTGCAGGACTTTTCAAAATGGTTATTTACCGCAGCCTGAAAGAAATAACTCCCTTAAAAGCCTCAGTACTGACAATCGGTACTTTTGATGGAGTTCACCTCGGTCATCAGACTATCTTCCGGGAGGTTCAGGCCTATTCGCAAAAAAATCGGGTGCCCTCGGTGGCGATCACCTTTGAACCTCATCCGCAGCACATTACAAAATCAGCCGGTCAGAAAAAAAAACGGTTGTTAACGGGCATACCGGATAAGATTGTAAGAATTGAAAAAGCAGGTATTGAACATTTACTCATCATACCATTTGATGAAGATTTTTCAAAACAAACTGCCCGGGAATTTTTAAGGGATGTGATCATCGAAAATTTTCATCCCACACAGATCATTGTGGGCTATGACCATCATTTTGGTTGTAAACGGGAAGGCAACAGTGAATTTCTTGAAAAACAGGCCAGGCAGTATCAGTATGAACTTAGTGTCGTAGGGCCCGTAAAAAAAGGCGATCAGATAATCAGCAGTTCAATAATCCGGAAACTACTGCTGGATCATAGGATCGAACTGGCAAATGACTACCTGGGGTATCCCTTCAGTCTTACCGGTACGATCACCAGGGGGCTGAGCCGCGGACGGACGCTGGGATATCCTACAGCCAATGTATCACCCCTGCAGGAGGACTTATTGATACCGGCAGACGGTGTGTATTGTGTTGCCGCCGCAATGGAGGATAAACGATATCAGGGAATATGCAATATCGGTTACCGGCCGACCTTCGGTGATACCGGTTACAAAACAATTGAAGTGCACCTGCTGGCCGGGAAACTCCCCGACCTTTACGGGAAAGAGCTTGAGGTGGCATTTCAGAGATTCATCAGAGAAGAAATTAAATTCGATGGCACTGATTTATTGACAAGACAGATACAAAGTGATATCGAATTTTGTGAGAATTCAATAAAAGGACAATAAGAAAAAAAGGAGATTCGTAAGAATGTCGATAACAAAAGAACGCACGAGTGAATTAATTCAGGAATTTGGATTAAACAGTGCTGATTCAGGCAATGTATCTGTGCAGATTGCGATACTGACACAAAGGATCAGAACAATAACAGAACATGTTAAGATACATAAAAAAGATCATTCCGGCAGAAGAGGGCTGATCCAGCTCGTTTCGAAAAGACGCCGGCTGCTGAATTACTTAAAAAGAACCGAACCCAAAGCATATGTTGAATTAATCGCCAAGCTGGGTATCAGAAAATAAAACGAAGAGAAGAAAAGGAAAACGAATAAGGTAAAAATATGATAACAAAGACTCTCGAATTATCGGGAAAGAAATTGATTTTAGAAACTGGCCATCTCGCCAAGCAGGCCTCTGGGGCCGTATTACTGCGATATGGCGATACCATGCTTTTGGCGACGGTCACTGCAAATTTAAAAGAAGAAAGTGACAGAGGATTTTTCCCCCTGTCTGTAGAATACAGAGAAAAATACTACGCATCAGGGAAAATCCCCGGTGGATTTTTCAAAAGAGAAGCCAGACCTTCGGACCATGAAGTAATTGCTTCCCGGCTCACGGACCGCCCCATCAGACCCCTATTTCCAAAGGGTTTTATGAATGAGGTCCAGATCATCATAAATGTCCTCTCATACGACCGCGAAAATCTGGCGGATGTGCTGGGCACAGTTGCTGCATCAGCAGCATTGAGTATTTCGGATATTCCCTGGGATGGTCCCGTTGCAACTGTCCGGATTGGAAAGATCGATGGGAAATATGAGGTCAATCCACCCAATTCCATCATGGAAAATAGTGAGATGGAGCTCATCGTATCGGGAACAATGGACTCCATCATCATGGTAGAGGGAGAGGCAGATTTCGTATCTGAAGATAATATATTATCGGCTATCCAGTATGCACACGAGGCCATAAAGGACTTAATAAAACTCCAACAGGAACTCGTAGCGGAATGCGGGCTGGAAAAGGTAGCCGTTAAGGCGCCTGAGACATTACCCGAACTCGATGCGGCTATTGATAAACTCATCGATGGTAAGTATGAAGCTCTGAATCAGCCCAAAGATAAAAAGACGCGTTACGGTGACATTGATAAGTTTATCCGCAATGTTCTGGAGCAGCTGGCTGAAGAATTTCCTGAAAAGGAAAAATATATCAAAGCCTATATCGATGATAAAATAACCGAAGATTTGCGGAAAAGAACCCTTCAGGGAACAAGAGCAGACGGCAGAGGGCTGGAGGATGTCCGGGATATTACCATTGAAACCGGATATATTCCCCGGGCTCACGGGTCTTCCGTTTTTACGAGGGGAGAAACACAGGCCCTCGTCTCTATTACCCTTGGCGGTAAAAAAGACGAACAGATGATCGATGACCTGGAAGGCTTAAGCTATCGAAATTTCCTGGTACACTATAACTTTCCGCCCTTCAGTGTCGGAGAAGTGAAACCGCTCAGGGGTACTTCCCGCAGAGAAGTGGGACATGGAAATTTGGCAGAAAGAGCCATAAAATCGGTTATGCCCGAACATGATAAATTTCCGTACACGGTAAGAATTGTTTCAGAAATACTTGAATCCAACGGATCCTCTTCCATGGCCACTGTGTGTGGTGGTGTGATGGCACTCATGGATGCGGGCGTCCCAATTAAAAAACCCGTTGCCGGTATTGCCATGGGTTTGGTTATGAACAGTGAGGAAGAGTACGCTATTCTTACGGATATTCTTGGCACTGAGGACCATCTGGGCGATATGGATTTCAAAGTGGCAGGGTCGGAAGATGGCATTACGGCCATTCAAATGGACCTCAAAGTAGCCGGATTACCGATTGAGCTAATGCGGAAAGCACTGGATCAGGCACGCCGGGGGCGTCTGCATATTCTGGAGAAAATGACTGCTGCTCTCGATCAGCCCCGTGAAGAAATCTCCCAATATGCTCCCAAAATCCTGCAGTCCCGTATTCCGGTGGATATGATCAGTATTTTTATCGGTCCAGGCGGAAAAAACATCAAACAGTTGATCCAGGACTATGAGTGTGAGATTTCTGTGGAGGATGATGGACAGGTATTCATCTACGGAATGGATAATCAGAAACTCAAAGCTCTCAAAAACCATGTGGATTCATATAATCTAAAACCCGAGGTGGGGAACACGTATCGTGGCATCATTGACCGCATCATGGATTTTGGTGCGTTTGTGAATGTTTCCCCCACTTTATCCGGATTGATCCATATTTCGGAGCTCAGGTGGGAAAGAGTAAACCGTGTGGAGGATGTGGTGCGGCTAAATGATGAGGTTGAAGTCAAGCTGATCAAAATTGACGATCAGGGGAGAAATAATTTCAGCCTTAAAGCGCTGCTGCCGAAACCGGAAGGTTATGTCGAACGGAGTGCCCCTGACCGCCCGAGATCTGGCGGACCCAGCAGGGGACCCAGCCGTGGAAGACGGTTTAACCCCAGACGAAATAACGATTAATAATCTCCTTTAATCCGTCTACACCGGACGAGAGCTTTGGTTAATTCCCCGCCACTTACGGCAGGGCAGTTCGTCAAAAGGATAGTATTAAAACAGAGCGGAGGGATTTTCTTATGAGAATCCCTCCGTTTTTTCTGTAAATTTAAATCGTGTCATACACCGCTAATTACCAAAACAAACCGGTCCCGGCTCTGACCTATCATAAAATTGCAAAAAAATATGAATTAGGGTTAAACGTCGTTTCCCCGGGCAGATTCCGCAGCCATTTACAGTATCTGAAAAAGAACAGATATCTGGGTGTAACCACCAACTGCCAGACGGTTCAAAATCCGCTCTATCTGACATTTGACGATGCCTATGAATGCATTTTTACGGAAGCGTTTCCTATCTGTCTCGAGGCTGATTTCAAGGGAATTGTTTTCGTGATTACAGATTTTATCGGTAAACTGAATAACTGGGATATTAATTTTGGAATTAACCGGTCAAGGCATCTGACAAAGGAGCAATTAAGTGAACTAAGTAAGGCCGGGTGGGAAATTGCCTCCCATGGTAGGAAGCATCGGGCTCATACCGGAATGAATGTCAGCGAAATTCTCCGGGATATGCAGGAATCCAGAAAAATTCTCGAGGATCTTTTTGGAGTCTCTGTCCTGAGCTATACACCGCCTTTTAACGTATTTCTGCCGAATCTACGAAAAATGGCTGAACGTGCGGGTTATCACAATGTATTTCTCCAAAAACCCGTGACTCCGCTTCACGGGGAGGAGGATTCCCTCAATGTCATAGAAAGACGCATGGTGTATAGTTTTGATACTTCCGCTAACATCATGAAAAAGGTGGAAAATTGTTCATATTACGAGCTGTACAAGGAGAATATCATCCATTTCTGCTCAAATGCCACCATCGGGGTCAGGTCATTATTCCTGAAAGGCTGACACACCTCCGCCGGGTTGCCGACCTGTTTGTTTTAACGAATTGTTCAGCTTCGACCTTCAGAAAATTTATGTCATTCCGGTCATAAAGGTTGGTGGCATTTACCAAAATACTCTTAACTTCAAGTGTCACTTTAAATAAATATTCGTAATAAATCATGTCTGAAAAAGTTAAGAAATTATATTATTCAATCAGCGAAGTCAGTGAAATGACCGGGCTTAAGCAATATGTGTTGCGGTATTGGGAGACTGAATTTTCAAATCTGAAACCGCAAAAGAACAAGGCCGGGAATCGGGCCTATCGGGAGAGTGATATTGCGGTGGTCAGAGAGATCAAGCGTCTGTTATACGATGAGAGATTTACGATAGAAGGCGCCAGACAATATTTCAAGGGGAAAAAAGCCCGGATGACCGTTGAGCCCGGTGAGCCTGCGGTGGCCCGAGAAGAACCGGATCTAAAAGTCTTACGTGATTTAAAAGCCGGTCTGGATGATTTGTTGAAAACGGTGAGGGAATACAAAAATTAGTTCAGCGGAGTTGGAAAATCATTGTAATTTTTGTCGTCAGGAAAGACGCGTGACATATCAATTGACAGATCGGGGCGTGGCGTAGTCCGGTAGCGCACCTGAATGGGGTTCAGGGGGTCGGAGGTTCAAATCCTCTCGCTCCGACGAAAAACGCCCGGCAGCAGCCGGGCGTTTCTGTCATTTAAACTTTCCCGTTCCGTCTTCAGGGGAACAGGATCAAATCCACCAGCATGACAATGTCCACTACCGTCAAATTATTATCCCCGCTGATGTCGCCTGCGTCGAATTGTTCGGCAGTCGGTTCAATATCGCCCAATATGTAGGAAACCAGAAAGACGATATCGGTGACGTTCAGTATACCATTTTGATCAATATCTCCGGGAATTTGCTGAGTAAGCACGACATCGAGCTGGGTGACTGTTGAATCAGTCACTACAACGGCGGATTCACTTTGTGAAAAATATCCCTGTTTGCTGAAAGTAAACGTATAACTGCCGGGTTGAAGCAAACGGTAATAACGGCCAAAAGTCGAATCACTGCGCACGGGCTCTACGGGTGTCATCCCGGCCTGTTCGTCTATTTCGGTAACGTGTACTTCTGCAACAAGCGGATTGCCTGCATTATCCGTTATATGACCGGTGACAGTAGCGTAATTCACACGGTCAAGCATGAGCATGGCCCCGGCCAGATTGTCCTGGCAAATCGTGGGCACCTGGTATGCCGGGGGAATGAAAGTGCCGGCCAATTCGATGGTGAATGAAAAAACCCGCTCCTGGGCATAGGCCCAGTCTCCCAGTGTTCCCTGACAGGTGTAGCCAAAATTCACGGACTGCATGGGCTGATAATTCCCCGATCCGCTGATCCTGGGAGTTACAGCTGCCATCTGAACCGCGAGATCACCCATAATATCATGATCATAGGAGTTGGCTCCGGGAAGGTGACCCAGCGGGTAGAGAACGTATTCTCCGTAAGAATGATAGGTAATCCCGGCATAAAACTTATGGGCCTGAATCAGGTCTCTGATGTAAACCGTTTCCGGTTCTGACCAGGCATTGGGTCCGTGGTATAACTGCGATTGAGGATTGTCAGAGGAACCGTTGTCTCCCCATACATAGCCGAAATTCCGGTTCAGGTCCACACCGTCTGTCGCACTGAGATCCGGGAGTCCGTTCAAATTATTATCCCGCATATTCTTTCGGTGCATCAGGTGAGTTCCGTCAATCACAAGCTTATGTCCGTCGGGATTGATCAGCGGGACGAACCAGATCTGGGTGGAGTTGATCCAATTCGTGATTTGTTCATCCGTCCCGTAAGCGGCCAGCAGATAATTCAAAAGGTTCATGTCCACCTCAAGACTGATGGGTTCCCTGGCATGGGTCTCAGACACGAAAAAAATATTCGGCTCATCTTCTTCCACATCCGGGTTGTCTGAAAGCTTCAGGACCCAGATTTCATGCTGGTAATCCGTGTACGCCGCATTGCCGTCCTGAAAGTACAAATTGGCCTGGGAAGGTCCTAATGAGGATAAAGATGTGATCGAGCTGTAAGTGGCCGCGATATTCTCCAGGTCACTCGTGAGAGTCTGATAATCACGGTAGCCACTCAGGTCACGCAGGAAACCCGATTTCGTATTAATTACGGAGAAATCGTAATTCAATTCGACAAGATGGGATCTCTGTTCTTCATTGATATAGAGATCAATATAGGTCTTTCCCCGGGTAAAAGTGGTTTCGATCTGATGCTCGGCGATCCAACTGGAAAGCGCTGCATCCGGAGCATTTACCCTGACGAGGTATTCTTCAGCAGACAGCGATGTTAAAAGTAACAGGAAGATGAGAATGGTGACGAATTTCAGGGAAGACATACTTACCTTTCAGAATTTATTCTTTAATAAACAACTCAATTTACAATGGTCCCCACTCTTTCGGCAACAGCAATGGGGGAACATTTCAGGTTTCGGGATTTAATTGAACGAAACTCCTCTTAAGAAACGTATTATTTAACCTAAATTTCACCGACTATTCTTCTTAAATATAAGCTGTTCTCAAAGATGGA
>JAADGM010000031.1 GCA_013152375.1 FCB group bacterium
TGATCACATACCCAAAAGCGATCCTGTCTTTAAAATTTTCGTGCTGATTCACCAGTTCCTGAAATTCAGGTTGAGCAAAAATAACCACCTGGATCAGTTTTCGGTCGTTGGTTTCGAAATTCAGTAATGTGCGGATCACTTCTATCTGATCAGCTCCCATTTTCTGACCTTCGTCGATTAACAGCACGATTTCTTTATTTGAATGAATGGCCGAATCCAACAGGAAATGTTCCACCTGGTTCATTGTATCTGTTTTGACATCGGCCTTATTTTTAATTCTGAAAAGCCGTTTCAAAAAGAGCAGAAACTCCATCCCATCCCGCCAGGTTGGATTCAGGATCAGGAAAAAATCATAGTTTTTACCGAATTCTACAAAGCGGTCCAGAAGCAGGCGGGACAGCGTTGTCTTTCCGGTCCCGACATCTCCGATAACCACATGCAATCCTCGGTTGAGCCTGAGGGACATTTCAAGACGGTTCAGGCATTCACCGTGATTTTTAGTTTGATAGAAAAACTCCGGATCGGGAGCCATGGCAAATGGTTCGCGAACCAGCCCCAGTAGTTCATAATAACCGGCCTGAGAATTTTTTAGGGATGTACTCAAATATTGACCCTGTTAATTAAATAGAGATAAAACAACTCAAATCAACCCGCACTCTGCAAATTTCAAACCAAACCTCCGTAATCAATGTTGGCTAATCTCCCTTAAAGGCGATCTTTCTCTCATAAAATAACTCTTACCGGGTAACGGACGCAATTTGTTGCCGGAGTGGCAGTGAAGATTTTTATTACACTACCCGAAGAGAAATTTACGGTGGGTCGGACCATTATTTTAAGTAGAAATTGAGACGCTTCCGGACACTTTGTATCCCGTGCGAGGAGCAGCTCCCTTTTACGGGCTCGCTGCACTTTTCCCCTGACATCCGGTTTGGAAACGGTTGTTGTCCGCGGGTTCAGAGCAGAAAATATTTTGGTCAGGGTCAAACTTCCGGGATTTGATACGGAGACCGCGGCTGCAGGGCTTGTCACCAATTTATTTTGAAGATGTGAATCATAGGGACAGCTAACCTAAATTTGCGCCATGTTTTCCGACCTGATCAACAAGATTCAGCGGGGCGAAAGAGCCGCCGTTGCCCGGGCGATTACCGCTATTGAGAATACTCTGCCTGGACATGAGGAAATTCTTGCCGCTATTTATCCCTTCCGGGGCAGGGCTTTTCGTATCGGAATAACCGGTCCCCCAGGCGCCGGCAAAAGCTCCCTGACGGACAAACTGGTAACACTCTACCGCCAGCAGCACAAAAACGTCGCCGTCATCGGTGTTGACCCTACCAGTCCGTTTACCGGCGGTGCTCTGCTCGGAGACCGCATCCGAATGCTCAGTCACTTTGACGATCCCGGCGTTTTTATCCGCAGTATGGGCAGCCGCGGAGGTCACGGCGGATTGGCTACCAGGACCCAGGAAGTGGGGGATGTTTTTGAAGCAGCCGGTTTCGATATTATTCTCTTCGAAACCGTTGGAGTAGGGCAGGTGGAACTGGATGTGGTCCAGGCCACGGATTCGGTCGTCGTCGTACTTGTACCTGAATCAGGGGATGAGATTCAAATGATGAAAGCCGGACTCATGGAGATCGGTGATCTGTTCGTAATCAATAAAGCCGATCGCGCAGATGCCAATAAATTGAAAGTCACTCTGACCAATATCCTCAACTCTGCTCCCCAATCAACGGGGCAGTGGAGGCCGGAAGTGCTGATGACGGTAGCCACAACCGGAGAAGGACTGGATCCTCTTTTTAAAATGATTGGGACTCATCTGGAATATATCCGCGAGACGGGACTGTGGCAGCAGAAAATGGATGCACGTTATGCCCGTCAGGTCCGGGAACAGGTGAGCAAACGATTTGACAATACTTTTTGGACTCCCCAAAAAAAACAAGCTCTGGAGGACCAGCTGAGCCTTAAGCCGGCTGACAGGATCAATCCTATTGATATGGCGGGGAGCCTGTTTGTTGATGGCTAAAAACGCGAAAGAGATGTCATTCTGGGAGCATCTGGAAGAACTGCGCTGGCGGATATTTAAAATCCTGTTCACCGTCATCATCGGCGCGGTGATCACCTATTATTACTCTGACGAGATCATTAAATTGCTGGTGGCTCCTACAAGTGAGCTTAAGGTTGATCTGAATCTGCAGGTGCTGAAGGTCACCAGTATGTTCATGGTGAAACTCTCCATCAGTCTGATGGGGGGGATTTGCCTGGGATTGCCCATGATCATCTATCAGGTTTGGAGGTTCATAACCCCGGCCTTCGAAGAACCCCGGACAGGTGCAATTTTTTTCATCGTTCTGTTTGCGACGGTCTTCTTCCTCCTGGGGCTCACCTTCGGGTATCTCGTATTACTCCCCTTTACCTTACACTTTTTCACTTCTCTGACATCGGCCTATGTTCCTGTTAATTACAATTTTACGCTGGATGCCTATCTGAATTACGGATTGTGGATCCTGTTTGCCTGTGGTTTGGCGTTTCAACTCCCGGTGATCGTGCTCTTCTTTGCCAAATTGGGGCTCGTTGGTCCGGGGATTTTACGCAAATACCGTAAATATGCCCTGGTGGTTTTTCTGATTGTTGGCGGCATTTTAACACCGCCGGATCCCCTCAGTCAGATCATGATCGTAATTCCCCTGCTGCTGCTCTATGAGCTGAGTATTCTGATCGCCTGGCTGGTCAATCGGGAGAAAAAATGAGATGAAAAAAATTCTCAGGGAGTTGTCCGCTGCCGTTCAGCCGGACATTGAAAAATTTCATCTGATGTACCGGGATTCGTTGAATTCAGAGGTCAGGCTTATCAATACCGTCATCAATTTCATCTCCCGAAGAAAGGGTAAACAGGTCCGCCCCATCCTGACACTGCTGGCAGCTAATATTTGCGGGACACCGACTGAACTGACCTATCGGGCTGCTGCCCTGGTTGAGATGCTGCATGTGGCGACCCTCATCCATGACGATGTAGTGGACGATGCTGACCTTCGGCGCGGATGGCCTTCAGTAAAAAGGATCTGGAAAAATAAACTGGCTATCCTGGTAGGGGACTATTTGTTTTCCAAGGCGCTGAGTAATATGATCCATTTGCGCGATTTTGATGCTCTCGAACTATTATCCACCACTGCCGAAAGACTCAGCCAGGGTGAGATCCTGCAGATCGAAAAAGCGATGAAAAGTAATATGTCGGAAGAGGTTTATTATCGCATGGTGGCCGATAAAACGGCATCCCTCATTTCGGCAGCCTGCGAACTGGGTGCCATTACAACGACCACTGACCCTGAGCGGCGTACAGCAATGCGGATCTATGGTGAAAAGGTGGGAATCGCGTTTCAGATCAAGGATGATCTGTTTGATATTATCGGGAATGCTGCTGGTCTTGGAAAACCCACCGGGTTTGATCTCAAGAAAAATATGCTGACCCTGCCGCTGATCCACTATTTCGAGTCTTTAGACGAGAGTGAGCGGGTACGTTTACGGAGAAAACTGAACAATCACGCCAAACGCGGGGATAAAGCCTATCTGAGCAAAGCCATCAGAGAAAGCGGGAGCCTGGATTATACTCAAGAGGTCATCCGTCGATTTTCGGATGAAGCTCGCGAAGCCCTGCATATTTTCCCCGACTCACCGGTTAAGACGGCTTTAGAGGCCTTCATTGACTTTAATCTTCAACGGGATTTTTAGGTCGTGAAATTACGACGCAGCCGGAAAAGAATTCGTAAAAAGAGACTTGCCACCCGACAGGATCGCATCATGACGCTGGCCAACATGATCAGTATCAGCCGCATGCTCATGGCCCTGCCTCTGGTATATTATCTGGAAAACAACAGATTGGGAATGTCACTGCTGTACATCGGCCTGATCATCCTCTCAGATCTGGTCGATGGTTTCGTGGCTCGTCACGCCGATGAAATAACAAATTTCGGAAAGCTGATCGACCCGGTAGCCGACAAGATCTGCCTGATGGTGGTGCTGATCTATCTGTTGTTTGAATACGGAACTCCCTTTCTGATACTGATCATTTTGCTGGGCGTAAGAGACCTGTTGCTGGTGATCTTTGCCACCTACCTGCTCAGCAGTGGGTCTGAGGTTTTTCAGTCTCTCTGGTGGGGCAAGATCTTCATTACCGTCACTGCCGCCATGATGCTGTTATTCGTCATTGGGTTGCCAGGGCCAGGGATGGTGCTTTATTATGCGTCTCTGATCCTGCTGGCAGTGAGTACTTTTTTTTATTTTCAAAATTATCGAAACTATATGAAGGAATTAACACCGTAAATGATCTCATTTTTTAAAAAAACATTTTCGGGACTCCGAAAAACCCGGCAGCAGCTGGCGCATGCCTTTGCCAGGATTTCCGGAAAAACAGTACTTTCCCCACAAGATCTGGAAACCCTCGAGGCAGCACTTTTACAGGCTGATCTGGGTTGGCAGGTAGTGGAACAGATCATGGACCGTTTGTCTAAACCTGATGCCGGGGGGGAGGACTGGGAGGCCAGATTTATAACTACCCTCGGCGCAATGCTCCCGGATACGGTTTCTGCTCCGGCGTTGAAACAAACCCTGCTTCTCGTCGGGGTAAACGGGACCGGTAAAACAACCACTGCGGCTAAACTCGCAGGACTCTTTTCCGGTGAGCAGGAACGGGTCATGCTCATTGCGGCAGATACCTACCGGGCTGCTGCGGTGGAACAGCTGAAAACCTGGTCAAATCGTCTGGGAGTACATCTCATGGCCAATACTTCAACCAAAGATCCGGCGGCAGTAACCTTTGACGGGATCACCTCAGGCCTTAGTAAAAATTATGAGCGTCTCATCGTGGACACAGCCGGTCGTCTGCACACTTCCGCCAATCTGATGAAAGAGTTGGAGAAGATCTATCGAGTGGCCCGGAAAAAGACCGCGGACATCAGCGTACTCATTACCATAGATGCCAATACAGGGCAGAATGGGATCCAACAGGCCAGGGAATTCAATGAGGCCCTGCCCATCGACGGGGTCATCCTCACAAAAATGGATGGTACTGCCCGGGGCGGCATTGCCGTTCCCATCATGCTGGACCTGAACCTGCCCGTGTATTACCTGGGCGTCGGGGAACAGGTTGATGATCTTATCCCCTTTGACCAGCGAAGCTATCTGAAAGGTCTCATCGGACTTCGGGAGGATGCATTGCTGCCATGACAGACAAGCCTCAAAAAATATCGCTGGTAAGCCTGGGGTGTGCCAAAAATCTTGTGGATTCAGAAGTGCTGCTGGGGGGACTCAAAAAGGCAGACTTCTGCATTGTAGAGGAGCCGGATGATGCGGATACCGTGATTATCAATACCTGTGGATTCCTTGAGTCAGCCCGGGAAGAATCTGTGGAGGTCATTCTTGAAGCCGGCGCTTTAAAAACCGAAGGGAAAATCAACAAACTGGTGGTAATGGGTTGTTTTTCTCAGCGCTATGGAACAGAACTTCGCAAAGAGCTCCCGGAAGTGGACGAATTTTTCGGTACACACGATCACGCTAAAATCCTGTCTTATCTCACGGGGAAACCGCATGTGAAGGCAGATCCGGATTATTACCGCTCGCTGCTGACCCCCCGGCATTACGCCTATCTGAAGATCACCGAAGGCTGTGACAACGGCTGCTCTTTTTGTTCAATCCCGCTCATGCGGGGTTTGCAGGTAAGCCAGCCCCTGGAATGGTGTGTCCGCGAAGCTGAACGGCTGGTGCAGAGTGGCGTCAAGGAAATTCTCGTTATTGGTCAGGATACGACATCTTACGGCTGGGACCTGTCCCCAAGGTTGGGGCTGCAGCATGTGTTGGAAGCCCTGGACCGAATTGATGGACTGGAGTGGCTCCGGCTGCACTATGCGCACCCGGCGCATCTGCACAGGGAAGTGATCCGGCAGTTCGGGCGGTTGGAAAGGCTGGTGCCCTATGTGGATATGCCGGTTCAGCATGCTTCAGACAAAATATTGAAGAGTATGCGTCGGGGCCTGGGCAGAGAGGGTATTTTGAAACGTATCGATGCTCTGCGAGATGTAAATCCGGAAATCGTTTTGAGAACCTCTGTCATTGTCGGTTATCCCGGAGAGACCGAGGAGGATTTCAATCTGCTGCGCAAGTTTGTCGAGGAAGTCCGTTTTGACCGTCTGGGTGTTTTTACCTATTCAGAAGAAGAGGGTACAAAAGCAGTAGACTATCGCGACGATGTTCCCAAACAGGTGAAATTTGACCGGATGGATGAAATTATGCTGCTCCAGCAGGAGATCAGTCTTCAAAAGAATGAAGGCCTCATCGGAGCGACCGAAAAGATTCTCATTGATGCCCACACTGCCGATGGTAACTCAGTGGGGCGGACCTTCAGGGATTCTCCTGAAGTGGACAATATCGTGGCAGTGGGAGGTGAACATCCCGTGGGAGAGTTTATCAATGTCAAATTCACAGAGGCCGGCGAATATGAGCTGGTCGGAGAGGCAGTTTGATGAAGATCATCGGAATCGATCATGTGGCAGTAGCCCTCAGGGACCTGAAAGAATTGGGAAACCTGCTTCGGGAACTGCCGGGAATGCAGGCACTGGGAACAGAGATTGTGGAAGATCAGGGCGTGAAAACGGATATCTATGCGACCCGTCAGGGGAGAGTCGAGTTACTTACACCTGTCAAAGAAGATTCCCCCGTGGATAAATATCTGCGGAACAGGGGTCCGGGGATCCACCACATTGCCCTGCAGGTAGATGACCTGGAGGGTATGCTTCAGTATTGCCGTGAAAAAGGCATCCGCCTGATCGATGAAAAGCCCCGCCAGGGGGCGGGGGGCAGCCTTATCGCCTTTCTGCATCCTAAATCAACGGGCGGTATTCTCATAGAGCTTTGTGAAAAACCGTAACATTTTTTAATGCCGGGGCAAACAGTCCGGAACGGCTAAATTCTCATATTAAAATATCGACCTGTAACTAAATCAGACACTATTCCTGTTATGAAACCGGTAAAAATAAAAAAGAAGATCACACCTCGTTACCTGCTGAGACTCCTCATTGAGGGACTGGGCCACTTATTCTCTTATCTGATAAAATACCTGCCGTGGATTGCGCTGGTCGTGTTATTTTATATCATGACGCAGTATCAGGAATTTCGGAACTACTATTGTGCCGATCTGGAAAGTGTTGCCACCCAGGTACTCAACGATGAAGAAGTAATTTACTTTGAAAATAAATGCAATTACCGGGGAGATTTCTACCTCGAGATCGTCGCTGAAGTTCAGGATTATGCCGGAACAGGTTTCCGGTTTGCTCTGTTTCTTACGGCTATTTTGGTGGGCATTATCCCCTATGTGATCACCTATTATTACCGCAAGGAAACATTCCCACCCAAGACGGTCAGGGGGACGATCCTGGTTTTCCTGTGGTGGTTCTGTTTTTTCTGGCTGACAAGTTCTATCATCCTGTACAATCCTTTTTATGACTGGCTGAAGGATATTCTCTGACCGCCATAACGGATAACCTGCTGCAGGCGGGGGGATTGATGTTTCAACCGCTTCCGACATCATGGAACTGAAAGACAAATTAAAGCGCGTCCCCCAATTGCCCGGTGTTTATTTTTTTCGGAATGCCCGGGGGACCATTATCTATATTGGCAAGGCACGGATTTTGAGAAACCGTGTGCGTTCCTATTTTCAAAACACAAAAAGCAAAGATTCAAAGACCAGATTACTGGTAAAAAATATTGCGGATCTCGAATGGCTGGTTGTCCGTGACGAAGTAGAGGCATTGCTTACAGAAGCCAATCTCATCCGTGAACACAGACCCCGCTTTAACATCAGTCTCAAAGATGACAAAACTTTTCCGTATATCCAAATTACCGCTGAGCCCTTTCCCCGTGTAAAGATCATTCGTATGAAAAATATTCCCAGGGACGGATCCACTTATTTCGGACCGTACACGGAAGTAAAACGGCTAAGAGCGACCATGCGGGCCCTGCATAATGTTTTTCCCCTGCGCTCCTGCGACTATCTCATCGATGCCGAATCAATCGCTGCAGGAAAAATAAAGCTCTGTCTGGATTACCATATCAAACGCTGCGAGGGACCCTGTGAGGGGCTTGTTTCTCAGGAACACTATGAGGAAATGATCCGACAGGTGATCCGTTTCCTGCGAGGCAGGAGTGACCAGCTGCGCAGTTATCTTGTGTCAGAGATGGAACGTGCCAGCGCGGACTTGCGTTTTGAGGATGCTTTGCGCTTTCGAAATCAATTGGATGCTGTAGAGAATTTTACCCGGAAGCAGAAAAAGGTAACAGCTGACTTCACGGACCGGGATGTCCTGGTAGTGGCCTCGGAAAACACCTACGGGACCGGTGTTGTCCTGCGCGTGCGCAATGGATTTTATCTGGGTCGGGAGAAATTTGATCTGAAAATAGTGGAGGGAACTCCTGCTGCCGAAATCGTATCCCGCTTTCTGCATCAGTATTACTCTGCCACGGAGGACATTCCGAAAGAAATCCTGCTGGAAATGGAAATTGAGGATCTAAAGGTGGTTGAGACCTGGCTGCAGGGACGCAAAGGCAGCAAGGTGACGCTGTTGGTTCCCCAAAAAGGCGAAAAGAAAAAGCTGGTGAGAATCTGTCGCAGCAATGCTGACCTTCTTCTGGGAGAGATCCGGCTGAGAAAACTTAAACGCAGAGAATTATTGCCCAAACCGGTTACTATCCTGCAGGAAGATCTGGGGCTTGCCGTTCCTCCGCGCAGGATTGAGGCTTTTGATAACTCAAATATACAGGGAACCCACCCGGTTGCATCGATGGTCTGTTTTATCGATGGCAAACCCCGCAAATCCGAGTATCGTAAATTCAACATTAAAACCGTGACAGGACCTGATGATTTTGAATCAATGTACGAAGTCGTAAAACGACGCTACAGCAGGGTCAAGCGCGAAAACGGACCTCTGCCTGACCTCATTCTTATCGATGGCGGTAAAGGACAGCTGCGGTTTGCATATCGGGCTTTACAGGAGCTTAAACTGGAGTATCTCTCCGTCATCGGTCTGGCCAAACGGCTGGAAGAAGTCTATAAACCAGGAATGAGTGAGCCCCAGAATATTCCCAAAACTTCACCGGGACTCTTTTTACTGAGAAAGATTCGGGATGAAGCCCATCGCTTTGCAATCTCCTTTCACCGGGAAAAACGAGCAGGTGCCATGACCCGGTCTGCGCTTGAAGAGGTTTCGGGATTGGGTAAAAAACGAATTCAACGAATCTGGAAGGAGTACAACTCTCTGGCGGAGCTGAAAAATGCAGCGGCGGAAGAAATCAGCATGAAAGCCGGTGTTCCCATGAAGGTCGCTGTGGCGTTGTGTCAGAAATTAGCCGAAAAGTATAGCGCAGACTCCAAAGGCGTAAGTTAAAGAATAACCGTCATTTTTTAATTTCGTCAATGACCGCTTCAAGCTGCTCAGTAGAAATCGGTTTGGTGAGATATGCTGCAGCCCGCAGCGCTTTGGCTTTCTGCATAGTCTCCTTATCTGAATAGCCCGTCATGAAAATTAGTTTTGGACGATATGATTTACAAATTTCATTTGCGGCTTCAATACCGTCCATCGGTCCTGCCAGGCCAATATCCATGAGGATCACCTCCGGTTTTTCGGAGACTGCGATCCTGACGGCCTCCTCACCCTTACCCACTTGTCCACAGATCTCATAGCCTTTTTGTTCAAAAATGGTCACCCAAAGCAAGCCGCTAATGAACTCGTCTTCTACGATCAGGGCTTTCGGTTTTTTCTCCACTCTCATACCCTCCGTTTGTATTGGCTGTGGTCAAATTCAACAATCCACTCGGTTCCCCGGGTCGATTTGACAGTGGCCGACCCGTGAAGCTGCTGCTCTGCGATGCCGTAGATCAGGCGCATACCCATGCTGTCACTGCTGCGAGTGTCGAGATCATCGGGCAATCCCACACCATTATCGCTCACCTTCAGCAGGATCTTTCCTGCTTTGCTCTTCTTTAATACGATTTTAATCACTCCTTTACGTTGATCCGGGAAAGCATGCGTCAGGACATTGGTGAGCATTTCGTTCAGCAGCAGGCCGCAGGGTATTGCGATATCAATGAGAACCTGAAACGGTTCCACCTCAAGTTTTAGTTCATGTTTGCGGCCCTTGCCGGTCGAGCTGCTCATCAGGTTGGCTGCCAATTCTTCCACATACTCTTTTAAATTGATCTGCGAAAGATCCTGAGACTGATATAATTTTTGGTGAACCAGTGACATGGCCTTGATACGATGGATCATATCTTCATTGTTTTTTAGGAGCTGGGGGTCTTTAATCTTCTGTGACTGCAGCGCCAGCAGCGATGAAATGACCTGCATATTATTCTTGGTTCGATGATAAAGCTCATTTAACAAAATATTTTTTTCCTTAAGTGCCGATTTGATATCTTCTTCCGACTGTTTTTTTTCAGTGATATCATGGGAAAAATTAAGGGTTGCAGGTTTACCGTCCCATTCGACAAATACGGATCGAATCGAAAGCCATTTTATCTTTCCACTTTTATTAATAATTCTAAACTCATAGTGATCCGGTGCATCATTTCGTGATATTCTTCTTAAATGATTCTCAAGGACCAGGTTTCTGTCATCCGGATGTATCAGGTCAGTAAAAGGGATTGATAATAGTTCTTCGTCAGAAAATCCTGTAATGCGGGTCACCATGGGATTGACAAATTTTAATTGTCCCTCCTGAGCAATATAAATGGCTTCATTAGCATTCTCAATCAGCTGCCGGTATTCTTCTTCACTGTTTTTCAGGCGTCTTTGGGTTTCTTTCTCAGCGGTAACATCGCGTGCACTGCCGACAATTCCAATCATATTACCTTCATCATCGATAAGAGGTGATTTATGCACCTTGAGAAATATAAACTTACCTTTTACATTGCCGTATTCGTCAAAACTGCCGGGTTTCTTTGTGTCGATGATAACCTGATCAGAATCCTGACAAATCTCCCCGAATGTGTGCCACTCGTGGTTTTCGGGATGCTGTTCCCGTTCGCGCGCGGCAAACCACATATCCGTCCTGCCGATCGGGTCATCGACGGTTTCTGCATTCAGCAGATTGCTGCAGAGGGCTTTGTTTGCAAAGATATATTTTTTTTCCAGATCCTTGGCCCATAACATATCCGTCATATTATCACTGACCGCTCTTTGAAGTCTGGAAATCGCCTTATATTTTTGTTCACTTTCCTGCAGTTTCTTGTTCGCATTTACACGTTTTGTGATATCCCGTATAATGCTGACGATCATCTGC
The DNA here is from genome assembly GCA_013152375.1 of FCB group bacterium. GTDB lineage: Bacteria > Fidelibacterota > Marinisomatia > SCGC-AAA003-L08 > JACNLC01 > JAADGM01. Next base: position 11,320 of record JAADGM010000031.1, read on the forward strand.
AGATTATCGTTTGTGATTACCGGTGAGAAAGAATGGTTGATCCACCTAACAGTGTTGTTCTTGGTTATAATCCGATACTCGATGTCCGAACCGGTTTTCCCCTTTAAGGCCTCAAAGTGAGTCTTTTTCACACGATCGAGATCGTCAGGATGAACGATCCAGGGTTGTCTGCCCAACAGCTCTTCAGGTTCATAGCCCAGTACTTTTGAACAGGCGGGGCTCAAATATGCTATCGTCCCGTCAGGTTGGGTGAGCATGATCACCTCCTGACTGTACTCGACGATATACCTGAACTTCTGTTCACTTAAGCTGAGAGCCTTTTCCGCCTGTTTGGCCTCACTTATATCAGAGAAAATGGCTACCATGTATTCCGGCTTGCCATTTTCATCGGTAACGACGGAGCAAACTTCGTCAGACGGGAAAAAAGTGCCGTCTGTCCGTTTATTTTTAATCTCGCCGCGCCGCGCCAGTGACCTGTTGATATCAAAGCGGGAATGATCTCGGTTTTCAGCTTTTCAACGCCTTCATCATCGGTAAATTCAAAGATGGATTTGCCCAGTATATCTGCCGAATTCAGATTTTTTAACAGATTTAGCAGTCCCTGGTTAACATAGACTATCGTGCCGTCCAGTTTGGATATGACAATTGCCTGACTGGTTGTTTCTACGACCCGTGATAATTTATTGATCTCTTCTATTGATCTCTTGCGTTCACTAATATCCGTAAATACAGCCACAAAATATTCAGGTTGTCCCTGGTCATCTTTCAGGAGGGAACAGTAGAGTTCCGCCGGAGCCGACTCCCCGGTCTTTTTGACTACAGTCATCTCACCGTGCCATTGTCCTCCCGCAAACAGGGCCGGAATAATTTCGGTCTGAAGAATACGGGCTCCATCGGGAGAAGCGAACTGAAACATGGGCTTTCCGATAACCTCCTGTTCAGAGTATCCACTCCATTCGTAGTAACTGGGGTTAACATAGAGAACGGTTCCGTCAATTTGAGTGATGATGACGGATTGGGCCGTTGTCTGGATGATCTTTTTAAATTTACGGGCTTCCTTTTCGGCCTGCCGGCGTCTGGTCAGTTCCCGTTCCAATTTTTTATTTAACTGTTCAAGTTGGGCGGTACGCTCGGTTACAATCTCTTCCAGACGGGTTTTATACAGCTCCAATTCCTGGTTTGCTTTTATTTTGTCGGTGACATCGGTCAGGAAGACAGAAACACCGATTACAGCGCCTTGTTCGTCTGAAATGGGATTATAGCAGTTTTCATAGTGAAAACGGTTGGGGGACTCACCATATTCTTCCACATAGGTGAAGGATTCTCCGCGCATCGCGCGGTCGAAATTTGTTTTGGCTTTTTTACGATCATGAGGATCGTTGATGACCTCGAGCATATTCATGCCGATTTCTATCTCAACACCCCAAAGCCTGAGCATGGTTTTACGATGGCTGGAATTGAAAGCTGTATAGCGATAATTGCGATCCAGCGCAAAGATAATAAAATCTTTGGGACTTTCAATTAAAGATGCTAACAGGGCATAGGTTTCCGCATTGGCTGAAGGGTTCTTTTCCATACTTTTTATTTTATTTTTGAAGGCTGAATTTATTGTAGTATTTTCTATCGCACAAGCTAAATCCTAATTGATACCATTCATTGTTCACGTAAATCTCTAATTTCTCTTATCTTCACACCCTCCGTTTGTATTGGTTATGGTCAAATTCAACAGTCCAGGTAGTTCCCCGGGTCGATTTAACGACGGCCACCCCGTGAAGCTGCTGCTCTGCGATACCGTAGATCAGGCGCATACCCATGCTGTCACTGCCGCGGGAGTCAAAATCGTCAGGCAGCCCCACACCGTTATCACTCACTTTTAATAGGATCTTTTCTGCTTTGCTCTTCTTTAATACGATTTTAATTACTCCTTTTCGTTGATCCGGGAAGGCATGTTCCAGGGCATTGGTGAGCATCTCGTTCAGCAGCAGGCCGCAGGGCATGGCGATATCGATGAGAACCTGCAGAGGTTCGACCTCAAGTTTTAATTCGTGAGTATGGCTGCTGTCACTGTAGCCTTTCATGAGATTGATTGCCAGCTCTTTAGTATAGTCTTTTAAATTTATTCTGGAAAGGTCCTTGGACTGATACAATTTCTGATGGACAAGAGCCATGGCCTTAATACGATGGATCATATCCTCATTGTTTTTCAGCAGCAGAGGGTCTGCTATCTTTTGGGACTGCAGGGCCAACAGGGAAGAGATCACCTGCATATTGTTTTTAGTCCTGTGATAGAGCTCATTGAGCAGAATGTTCTTTTCCTTTAAAGCCAGTTGAATGTCTTCTTCGGCCTTTTTGCTTTCAGTGATATCGATCAGTGTGCTTTGCAGCCCGATCACCTTTCCATCAGCATCGCTGATTGGTAATGAATTGTTGAGGACAGTGATAATTTGCCCGTTTTTCTTTCTTAGTTTATGCTCAAAATTTACGATCCTGTCTCCGGCAAGCAAAGTCTCATGCGCCGTTGCGACGGTTGACGGTTCCGCATCTACATCGGAAACGCTCATTTTTAAAAGTTCATTTCTGGAATATCCCAATAAATCCAATCCGGCCTGATTGGTGTCGATGAAGTGCTTTCGGTTGTCAAACAGGAATATCGGGACAATGGACTCATCGAAGATGCCACGGTATTTCTCCTCACTTTCCCGCAAATCGCTCTCCATCTTTTTCCGATCGCTGATATCCCGAATGATGATCATCAGGGCTTCCTCATCGTTATAGATCGTCCTGTTCAGAATTATTTCCTCAGGGAAAACAGTGCCGTCTTTCTTCCTGCCCCACCATTCAAACCGCTGCGGCTGTCCCGCCATGGCCTTGTTGAAGTATTCCGTTCTTTTTTTCTCCGTTGTTCTTTCACGATCTCCCAATTTTATGAAATGGTCCGTTAATAATTCTTCACGGGTGTAGCCAAACAATTTTTCGGTGGCCGTGTTGCAATCGATAATTTCCCTATCCCGGTTCTGCAGTACGATTGCATCGGTCGTAAACAGGAACAGATTGTTCAGATTCTCTTCTGACCGTTTTATTTTACGCTGAGCGTGGATCTGCTGAGTAA
>JAADGM010000019.1 GCA_013152375.1 FCB group bacterium
GGAACTTCGGGATAATCCAGCACGATCCTTTCAAGAGAATATCCGTCTGATCCTCCCTGCCAGCTTACGGAGGAAACCGTGTCCCCGTCGGCATCGATGAGAAATACGGAATCACCGGAATTTTTCAGGCCGTTACCGATACTCGCATCATCCACATAAAATAAACGGACATCCGGCGGCAGCAGTTCGTAATATAACGAACCTTCATCATCCACATAATCATTTTCAAGGATCACAGCATAAGAATTGGGCGGTAAAAGGAATTCATTTCCCTCCAGTCCGTCACTGTAAGCTTCATCAGAGATCAGCCAGCTTTCAAGGTTAACCGACGCGATTCCCAAATTATAAATTTCTACATATTCATTGGGAGAATCGGCGCCGGTGGGATTGAACATAACCTCTGAAATGATGATTTGGGAACGGCACAATGTAAGCAAAATGAGAATGATACTAAAAAACATGCTGGAAAATAACAATATTTCCCTACTGCAGGCAAGATCGGATGAAAATCCCCAATATTATCGGTTACAATAATCAGAATTAGAATTAGAGTCATACGTAGATTTGAATGAGGGTGAGCGGTTCTGGAAACCTGTGGCAGTCATTCCTGTATTGGCATAAAATTTCTGTAACCTGACAGGCCACCTTTGCCTCTAACGAATACAAATTGAAAGGATGTTAAATGGACATGCGAATTTATTTTCCCGGGGGGAAAAAAGTGTATGCAGATTACAACGGTTTTACTATCAAAACAGATCAGTCCCCGGCAGGTGGCGGTGAAGGCAGCGCCCCGGAGCCCTTCAGTCTGTTTCTGGCGTCCATGGGAACCTGTGTAGGGATCTATGTGCTGGGATTCTGCCAACAGCGAAATCTGAACACAGAGGGTCTGGAGATCCGTCAATCGTTAAATTACGATCCCGTAAAAAGACTGGTGGACAAAGTTGAGTTTGAGATCAGGCTGCCGTCAGATTTTCCGGAGAAGTACCTGGGAGCTTTGAAGCATACTGCAAAACTCTGCACCGTAAAAAAACACCTGGACAACCCGCCCGAATTTCATGTTGAAACGAGGGTCGCCTGAAAATTTTATAACGTGCATTCAATAAGGAAAAAAATGAAGATACGACTATTTCTAATTAGTGCGGCTGTCCTCATCGCCGGAGCCTGCAGCGAACATGAAGTGCCGCCCCCGCAGACCCTCCATCATCACCCTAATGACCAGTCTGCAGCAAGTTCACAAAAAACCATTGCGGCCGGCAGGGGCACACTGCTCTTTTTCATGAATCCCAACGGCGGACCCTGCCAGATGCAGGACAGGTATCTGCAGGACGCAAGTGAAGAAATCAAAGAATATGCCGACGTGGTCTATGTGAAAACCACCGATGATCGGTCTAAATCCATGTTTTATCAATATGGTGTCCGGTCTCTGCCGCAAATCATCCTGCTGGATCATGATCAGCAGGAAATTCGACGCTTTTCACCGGGAATCCAGCAGCCGGCCACGATCATGGATGTGCTCAGCTCTCTGATTAAATAATGGCGCTAAACGGGATGAACATTCTGCTGGCCATCGGAGCAGGGATCGCCAGCGTAGCCTCTCCCTGCGTGCTGCCGGTGGTTCCTATCATCGTGACCGGAACGGCTGAGGATTACCGGCACCGCCCGCTGCTGATCGTAGCAGGATTGGCTATAACATTCATGCTCATGGGCGTTGTAACTTCCCTGTTCGGCTCTCTCATCGCCGGGAAGATGCTCTATGTGGAAAAGGCTGCCGGTGTCATTGTTTTCGGCATGGGTCTGCTCATCCTTTGGGATGTGAACATCTTTAAAAAACTCACGGTATTTAATAAGCTCGGAGCAGGTCAAAAGGGCAAGTGGTCAGGATTCATTTTAGGTCTTACGCTGGGTCTCGTGTGGATACCCTGTATCGGCCCCCTGTTGTCGGGAATCCTTGCCATGGTTGCCAGCCAGGGGCAATTGCTGGGAGGTATTTTGTATCTTGGCCTCTATGCTCTGGGGTTCGCCATTCCCATGCTGCTGGTGGGTTATTCCTCCCAGTTCATGCTGAGGAAAATACGAAAGATCCAACAGCATCCGCTGATCGTCAGGGTCTTTAGCGGCGGGATTCTGATTTTATTTGGCGGATATATTTTTTTCAAGGGTATTCTTGGTTTTGGCTGGTGAGAACTGACATAGGATAAATATCTTAACGTATAATCAGCATTTTACCGAACGGGCCAGACGCTTTAGTTTTGCCCATGGGTAAAAACGCAGAAATACTGAATTTCGCTCTCCCCGGTGACCGAACACTGGGAGTCACCCTTAAACCCCATGCTTTCAACCTTTTCGAAAAGCCACAGGAAAATCTGTGGACATTTGATCTTGAGGGCCGCCTGTTGGGGATGTACGTTGACGGTGTAAATTACAGGCGCACGCTGGATAACCGGTACTTCAGGAAATCCCGGATACGCATGCATGGCGAGGACTTTCGTCAGGTCATTGAGATTTCCCAAGATAAAAGCGCCCTTTTGCTTGACCGCAGCCGTGAACTGCTGGCCTCTGTTGCAGATCAATTACCCCTGAATTTTGAAAACATTGCCGAGCGGGTGCTTACAACGGATATGAGCGTTCTGGAGAAGGATGCGGCCGTTTTCAGAGACATTTACCTGCCCATTTCAATCCTACCGCCAGATCAATACATGGCGCTGGTTTTGCAGGTTTCAGAGGGCTGCAATTATAACCAGTGTACTTTCTGCAATTTCTACAGGGATCGGACCTTCCGCATAAAATCACAGGTGGAGGTGGAAGAGCATCTTCTGGCCGTGCGCGATTTTTTTGGGGCAGGCATCAAATTGCGCAGATCTGTTTTTTTAGCTGACGCAAACGCCCTGGTAATCCCTCAGAACCGCCTGGTAGCCATATTGGATACCATCCACCGGGAATTCCCGGAGGTTCCGCAGATTTACTCATTCATTGATGTGTTTACGGGCGTCAGGAAAGGCTCCGCTGACTTTGCCCGGTTGGCAGAGCTGGGACTGCGCCGCGTGTATCTGGGATTGGAATCGGGTAATCCGGCACTGCTTGAACTTCTCGGAAAGCCCCAATTATCAGATGACATCATTCAACTGGGGAAAGACTTAAAGGCCGGCGGTGTCCAGCTGGGAGTTATTCTCCTGGCCGGGGCCGGAGGCGAACAGTTTCGCAGAGCTCACCTTAAAGATTCAATAGCACTCATCGAAAAACTGGACCTGGGATTTGGGGACATGATCTATATTTCCGAGTTCTACGAGACAAACAGAGAATACCGAAAGGTCATGGAGAGAGAGCAAATTGAACTGCCTGAGCCAGGGACAATACGTAAAATCTCCAATGAACTTCGATTTGAACTGAGGCGAAAAATTCATAAAGATGTATCCATTTCAGTGTATGATATCCAGCAGTTTTTTTATTAAGAATTCCCGGTTATGACAGATACGACTGGGAAACATAGGAATACCAGATCAGTTTTAAATCCGTGACCTGCCACGGTGAATAAATCAGGCATTTCGTTCAGCAGGACGATTGCGGAGCCGAATTTAACAAGGAGTCAGCCGATGAACCTCAACATAAGACCCGATGTGGTCATCATACAGGATGCCATCATCAATACGCGCAGAGATCTGCATCAACACCCTGAATTGGGATTTCGTGAATTCAGAACGGCTAAACTGGTGGCAGACAAACTCACAGCTTTAGGGCTGGAGGTTCAGACGGAAATAGGGCGCACTGGTGTAGTGGGTCTGCTGGAGGGCCGTGGTTTTGGTCCCACTATTGCTCTCCGGGCCGATATGGACGCTCTGCCCATGCAGGAGACAGGGAATCCTCCGTATAAATCGATGAATCCCGGTGTAATGCATGCCTGCGGGCATGATGGACACACGGCCATGCTTTTAGGTGCGGCCGAGGTTCTCACCGGCATAAAAGATAGAATACACGGAAAAATTAAGTTCGTTTTTCAACCGGCAGAAGAAGGGCAGGGTGGTGCCCGTGTAATGATTGAAGAGGGCGTACTGGAAGATGTGGATGAAATTTACGGGATACATTTATGGAACTACCAGAAGTTCGGCACCATCGGCGTCAAGTCCGGTCCCATTCTGGCCTCGGCAGACATTATCAACATCGTCATAGAGGGTACGGGGGGGCATGGAGCTGCACCCCAGGGGACGGTGGATGCAATTGTCGTTGCGGCTCAACTGATCAATATTCTTCAGACCATTGTCAGCCGTAACACCAACCCTCTTGAAAGCACGGTAGTAACAATCGGGAAGATACAGGGCGGCAGCAATTTCAATATTATTGCCGACAAGGTGGTCCTGAACGGTACTACCCGGGCCTATACGGAAGAGAACCGTCAGCTTATCAAAACCAGGCTCCAGGAAATCGTGGATGGTGTTGCAGCAACCCATAAAGCTGAAATCAAACTGAAGTACTTTGAGGGGTATCCGCCCACGGTAAACAATGCTGAGCTTACCCAAAAAGTGATGACGGCCGCAGAAAAAATCGTGGGTACGGGAGCCGGATTACCGTTTCTATCCATGGGGGGAGAAGATTTCAGCTACTATGCACAGAAAATCCCCGGCTGCTTTTTCTTCGTCGGTTCAGCTCCCGAAAGTGAAGAGCCGGGAAGTGTTCCCCACCATTGTTCTCATTTTGATATCGAAGAGCAGGCTCTGCTGGTTGGCTGTTCGGTGTACGTTCAGCTCATAGAAGATTTACTGATAAAATAGGGAGATAAGATGGAAAGACCTGAAGTTATCATCAATGGTTGGGCAATACTGGTATCCGCCCTGGTGTATTTCATTATCGGCGCCGTGTGGTTCTCGGAGAAGGCCTTCGGCAGAACCTGGGCTGAGGGGGCTGGTATCGAATCGTCGAAAAAGGGACTGATGAAAAAATTCGGACTTAACTTCCTGGGAGCCCTTGTGGTGGCCTTTGTGATGAGCCATTTCATCAGTTATACGTCCTATTTCATGGGCGTCGGTGGAATTGTTGGAGGAATACAAACGGCTTTCTGGGCCTGGCTGGGGTTTTCAGGCGCCACCTATTTGATGAATTTTGTCTTCGAGGATAAACCCTTTAAATTTTATCTTGTTAATACAGGCTATCACCTGGCTGGGCTGATCGCCTCCGGAATCATTTTAGGAATTTGGCGTTAGCCTAAAAATCCCAGTCGGGTGAGGGAGCCGGCAGTCTAAGCTGCTCATCGAGTCTCACCAGCAGATCAAAGGGCGCTTCGAAGTCATCCGTCACAGCCAGCCCTGAGGCAGGCACGATGCCCATCCAAAGGCGGGTAAAAGCATTAACTGAACATTTTACGACGGGTAAAGATGGATCACTTCCAGACTGAAGAGCAGATTCAGGCCCCAGATGAACGATGTACTCGCCGCTGATACCGCTCCACCCCCCACGATTTTTCAGATATTTTTCAATGGGATCCGAAAGTATCAGATTGAAATCAACGGCATTGCCGGTGAGATGGGTCCGGGAGATGCACTGCTGCAAGTCGCAGATTCTAAGCTGATAGTAAGCCGTCGCTTTCATGCGCTGTTCGAATTTAGACTTTTCGGTGATGATGCGGTTGTGGAAAGGCTGCTCAAGGAGGTCCTGAAAATGAATTCCCCGGGGTTCCCGCATGGTTACCAGTTTCACCTGATCACCCAGGTTTCTGATGAGAGCCATTAATTCGATAAACTCGCTATAATTCCGGTAAGCCATCCACCCGATGCGATAAGGGCCGTATTCAACATTGCTCGCTTCTGCACAAAAATGATGCGATAAGGCATTTCCGGGTGCATCAAAATATCCCAGTCCGAAACTGTTACTGCCCCATTTCAATTCGGCGGATGTGATGCAGGATCCCTCTAAGTTACAGTGCCCGTGCCGCATGAGCCGGTTCATCCGGGAGGCATGGATGGTATCTCCGTCCTCAAGGTCCAATCTGCTGGGTACTCTGGCCTTACGATCAATCTTCAGCTTTGAGGGGTCAAAAGACACCCAATGTTCATAGCTGCAGGTTCCGAAACCAAGCTGATTATAAAAGCCTTGTTCGAACATTCCCAAAGACGCAACTGCCGCGCCGTCATCAGCCTTTTGCCCGATGAGTTCCGCTGTCAGCCTGCCTGCCAGACCCTGTTTCCTGGCAATCCGGCTGGTCGTCACACCAGTAATGAAAGCAGCCTGCAGATCTTCTTTCAAATAGCGCATACTCCCACCGGTCGATACGGCAAAACATTCAGCCGTACCGTTGAGGTCGGCAACCAGTGCAAACTGGTCCCTTACAAATTCGTCAAAAACAGATTCTTTGCCACTTTCGAGCCAGCCGCATTCCAGCCAGATTCGCTGAACATCTTTGTGATCTTTTTTATGATCATAGTTTCTTATAGCCATGGTTTGTGTACTTTCTTATTAATCAATCAGGAATCCCTATGTGAAAATTACAAAAAAGCAATAAAATTCACCCCTTAAAAATCGGACAGACCTTACAACAATGACTTCAAACGCAAGACGGGCAACACTGGCATTTTTACTTTCAACAGCATTCAGGGAGCTTTTCGGCGCCAGGAATCTGGTAATCGAGCATTCTTTCGGTGACGGCTATTTTTCGCACAGGGATAACTGGGAGGAGATCACTCATGAAGAAATTCAGGCTCTGGAAAAGTTAATGCGGACCTGGCTGACAGGTGATACTCCTCTGCATTTGGGAACAATGCCAAAGCTGGAAATTCTTTCCCGGTTCAAAAAAGCCGGTTTAAAAAACAAACCGGCTATCCTGAAAAAATGGAAGACAGACCCTGTTCCGACAATCCACATAGGCCCCCATTTTGACTATCGTCTCGAACCCATGTCAACAGACAAAGCCGAGCTGCAGCTTTTTCAGCTTATAAAGTACGACCGGGGACTGCTGCTGCGATTCCCTTCAATATTGGTTCCGGACAAAATACTGCCTCAGCCTGATCGTCCCAAATTGTTTTCCATAATCGAGGAATATGAAAACTGGGGCCGGATCATGCAGACGGAGAGCATTCCCCAGCTCAACCGCTGTATTAAAGACGGCATCAAAAAACTGGTCTGGATTGCCGAAGGACTCCACGAAAAGAAGATCATCAATATTGCCGATAAGATCACGGCAGGATTTTCCAGCAAACGGGTAATCGCAATAGCCGGTCCCTCCTCTTCGGGGAAAACAACTTTCGCCAAACGACTGAGCATCCAACTCAATGTAAATGGTTTTACCACTACTGAAATTTCCATGGATGATTACTTCATGGACCGGGATAGAATCCCGGTCGGACCCGGAGGAAAACAGGATTTTGAATCTTTTGAGGTGGTAGACGTTGACCTGTTGACGGAGCGGATATTCAGGTTGCTCAGGGGGCAGCCCATTCCGCGGCGACGATATGATTTCAGCCGGGGTGTCGGCTCGGATACTTCTGATCTTTTGAAGCTGAAGGACCGAGAATTCATCCTGATAGAGGGCATTCATGCCCTTAATCCCCGACTCACTCATAAGCTAGCCGGGGGAAATGTCCAGAAAATCTATGTCAGTGCTATGACGCAGCTGAATGTGGATGCTGATCATCGTGTATCGACCTCGGACAATCGGCTGTTAAGACGCATCGTTCGGGATCATAAGTTCCGGGGGTATTCCCCGGAGGAAACCCTCGAACGCTGGCCTTCGGTCAGGATCGGAGAAGAAAGGAATATTTTCCCCTTCCAGGAGGAGGCGGATTATATGTTCAATTCAGCCCTGGTTTATGAATTCTCCGTATTGAGTAAGATCGCAAAGCCCCTGTTGAAAAGCGTCCCGCGGTCATCTGCCGCCTATACGGATGCACAACGCTTAGGAACCCTGATCTCATTCTTCGAACCCCTGGCGGCACATAAAGTCCCCGGGATCTCAATCCTCAGAGAATTTATAGGGAACAGTGAATTCAACTATTGATTTCTGACGGGGGAAGTTCCGGAGGGAAGATAAAGGCTGTAGCCCAGTTTGTCACTGATTTTTCTCAACTCATCCCATTTATCCGGGGACTGGATCATTTCCAGGGCGGTCGGGAAAACGTGATTATTTTCAACAAAGATATGCTCTCTCAGCAAACCGATGATTCCGTTTGCCTGAAAATTCATTTGATGTTTAAAGGAATTAAAATCGGTCTCTCCGAGATTTCTCAGAAAAATCAGAAAATTTTGTTTATAGTCTTTCAGAAAACGATGCTCGGACTCCAGCACATGATGATATTTGTGCATTCCCAGCTTCCCGAGCTCCGGGAAAATGGTCTTGTCTTCCCGAACGTGGTGCACACGCATTTTGACCAGTTTCTCTACGGATTCCACAAGATTCATGATCAACTCCGGCTGCTCAAGGGCTCCCTGAAGATTCCACACTTTTTTACGGTTAATATCCATTTCGTCAAGAATATTCAAGATGACACGATGTTCAGAAAATAAAGTGTGGATAATATGACCTTCGGGCAGGAGCCGAAGGTATTGATCGATGATATCCTGTGAAGCTTCGGTTCTGCGCTTCACAGATGCTAATACGGGTCTCATATTACGGCTGAGAAACCTCGCCTAAAAGCTGTCGTTTGCGGATCACTTCTTTTGCCAGGTGCTCGAGGTTTTCATGCCCCAGGAGTACGCGTATATTTTCTTTGATGATCTTCCAGTTATTGTGTAATGGACATGGGACATTATCATTACACTCATCCAGACCGATGACGCACATGTCATTCTCAGAGGGCGGGCCGTCAATTGCATAGACAATATCAATGACGCGGATGTCCCGTGCGGGTTTGTTCAGTTTCAGTCCGCCGCTGCGTCCCCGGAAGGACTTCACCAGATGATGCTTTACCAGCGTCTGTACCAGTTTGGCCAGAAAATGAACCGGAATGTTATAATCCTCGGCTATCTGGCTGACCATAATTTTTTCCTTATCTCTATGCTCAGCCAAATAAATCATGGCCTGTATGGCATATTCAGAGGATTTGGAGTAAATCATAAAATTGTCCTTTTCAAATAAAATTGTGACGAAAATCGCAAGATAGATTAGGATACATGTATCTCATTAAACAAATGCAAATTGAGAAAATAATGCAGAATAGGGGTTTAAAAAAACCTCCAGGGACATTTTTCAATAATCTCTAACTTAACTACATGTAAACCTTCTTTGAGTCAAACGCATCAATTTGTCGGTTAACCCGATAATCACACAGGTCATGCCAGGGAGATTTTTATTCTGAGTTTGAGTCAGGTTTGAATTTCACTGAAACAAAACTTTTGGTACCTCATTCAATGATTTATCTGTAGTTTTCGCACCCGTTTGCGGATACACTTTCATCGTTTTTCTATCGTCCCGGGGACAGAAATGACGAGGTGTCTTTCCACACTAAAAAGAAATGGACCAAATACCATTGTCCAAGCTGAACTAAAATGAGTAAAATCTCAACGATAGGGCTCCTGCTGTTTCTGGCCGGCGCCGTCTGCGCCCAGGAAATCCCTGCAGGCGCCGTTTCCATCTCCCGTCTTCATTATGAAGGGGGCGGTGATTGGTACACGGACCCCAGTTCATTACCCAATCTTCTGGATTATTTTCATTCAGTCACCCAGGTCAGTGTTAATCCAATTGAAAGGCGGGTAAAAATCGGAGATGACCAGTTTTATGAAAGTCCCTATTTGTACATGACCGGACACGGAAATATCAATTTTACGGATGAACAGGCTCAGATTCTCAGAGATCAGTTGATCAATGGGGCTTTTCTGCATGCCGACGACTGTTATGGGATGGATGAATCGTTTCGCAGGGAGATGGGAAAAGTCTTTCCGGAAAAAGAGCTGGTCGAATTACCGGCTGACCATGAAATATTTCACATGCTTTACGATTTTCCAAACGGTTTGCCAAAAGTCCATGAACATGATGGCAAACGCCCCCAGGCCCTGGGCATTTTTTATGAAGATCGACTGGTAGTCCTCTATACTTACGAGACAGATCTGGGGGACGGTTGGGAAGATGCTGAAGTACACCACGATCCTGCCGAAATCCGCATGCAGGCCCTGGAAATGGGAACGAACATTTTATTATATGCCCTGAGTCATTAAATGCAGCAGAATATGATCAGACAATACATTCACACTGTTCGCAAACAGCTTGCGGATTTCCATTTGTTGAAAGGGATTGTTGGTTTTATTCTGGTTCTGGCCCTGCTGACACTGCTGCTGGCAACCACAGAATCCCTGTTCTATCTCGACCCCAACCAGAGAACCAGACTGCTTACCTGGTTCGGTGCCGTGTTTGCCGTTTTTCTGTGCTATCTGATCCTGAGATGGATTATCCATCGAAAAGCGTGGCTGGGCAACAGCACTGATGAAGCCATCGCAGCGCACATTGGGAATAAAGTCCCGCATATTGCCGACCGGCTGCTGAATGCCTATCAGCTTGAGAGCGATTTGAAACCGGAGGCGCCGGGGCAGGACCTGATACGCTATGCCGTTGACAAAGTAAACCAGCAGCTGCAGAAAACACCGGCAGCGTTATTAAAAGATAAAATCCCTCACAGGATCCTGGTACGGTTCTTTACAATAGTCGCCGGCGTTCTGGTCATTTTTGCGATTTTTCAGCGTCCCTTATTCCCGGCCCTGTTACGGCTGGCTCACCCGGGTACAACATTTCCCGTGCCGGTACCCTTCACATTGCTGTCTGTTACCGGAAATCAGGATGTGCTGGGGGGAGATTCCCTGCAGGTGAATTTCAGGGCAGAGGGTACGCCACCCGATTCATTGGTCCTTAACTGGATAACAGGTTCAATGGAACATCAGATGACGCTTCCCTTAGCTGACGATACAACCTCGTATCTATTTACCAATATCAAGGCGGACATCGTTTATTATGCCGAGGTCTCCTCTGATTCCTGGTTTTCTCCATGGGGTCGGGTTGCAACGGATACCGATACCATTTTTGTAACCGACCGCCCGGTGGTAGAGTCCCTGGAATTTACCATAATTCCCCCGAATTACACCGGCGAGCAACCCTGGACACACCCGGGGAATGTGACGGACATCTCTCTTCTGGCCGGCAGTACCGTCCAGGTCACGGCCACAGCAACCAAATCGCTGAGTATGGCCTGGGCTCTGATAGGAGATAACCGGGAAACGCTGAAGATCACGGGGCGCGGGATCAGAGGAACATTCACAGTTGAAGAAGATAAAGCCGTTGCTATTTACTGTCTGGATGAAAACAATGTGGGAAATCTCAATCCTGCCCAATATCGTTTTACCGTTCTCCCTGATTTTCCACCGGACCTGCTGGTTGCCGAACCTGAGCGTGAGATTGATCTGGATGAATCTTTAGCTATTAATTTCAATCTTCAGATCAGTGATGACTTTGGATTTTCAGGAGCATCAATCGACTATCGCATCAATCACCCGGAGTATTTGACTCCGGATACAACCACTTACAGCAGAGACATCCCGGAACTGATACCGGCAGCCCGTTCGCAGCAGGTTTTCCATACCTGGGATGTGTCCGAACTGGGTCTTTCTCCCGATGATGAGCTCCAATTTCAAATCAAGCTGTTGGACAATAATATCCTCACGGGTCCCGGTAAAACAATTTCTGCAATTTTCACTGCAAGATTTCCCTCCCTGGAAGATCTTTATCGCTCGCTGGGGGATAGCGAAGACTCTGCTCTGGAAGAATCGGAAGATCTGAAAATGTCGCTCGAAGATGTAAAGGAACTGGTAGAGGAGTTGAACCTCGAAATGTTGAAATCCGACGACGTGAATTGGGAACAACAGCAGAAAACTGAAGACATCCTTAACAAAATGGAGAATGTCACTCAGCAGATCGACGAAATGCAGGATGCCCTTTCACAGATTTCCGAACAACTCGAGAAAAATAATCTGGTAGATAAAGGCTTACAGGAAAAGTTCTCAAAACTGCAGGATTTACTCGAACAGATCATGACCCCCGAACTACAGGAGGCCATGGACAAACTCAGGGAAGCCATGGAAGAGATGGACCCCCAGAAAATGCTCCAGGCTCTTGAAGATTTTCAGTTTAACATGGAAGATCTTGAGGAGCAGCTGGACCGATTTATCGATATGTTTGAACAGGCCATGGCTGAACAGCGTATGGATGAAGTCGTGAAAAGACTGGAAGAGATGGTCGCTGAGCAAAATGATATCGTGGATGAATTCAAACAGGAGGATGGCCAGTCACTTTCTGAAATGGCTTCACGGGAACGCCGCCAGGAGGAAAATTTCTCAAGGCTTGATCAAGTGATGAAAGATGCTTCCGAAGCCATGGAAAAGTACGCGGCACAGCCCTCGGCGAATCTGGATGAACTGCGTCAAAGTGAGCTGGCCCAAAACACCCAGCAATCCCTGTCCGAAGCGCGTCAGAAAATGCAAAGCGGCGATGCGTCCAGTGAGAAGCCGGCCAATGCAGCCAGTCAGCGCCTGAAAAAAATGCTGGAGCAGGCCCAAATGATCCAACAGCAATTCCAGCAGCAGACTGTGGCCGAGATGATGGAAGAATTTCAGAAGGTTCTGCAGAATACTCTGGCTATCTCCTCACATCAGGAAAGTCTGAGCCTTTCTTCGGCAGGGTTGCGTTCCAACAGCCCCCGTCTGCCGGACATCAACGAGCAGGAAGACAAGATCCGACGGCGGACGAATCAGCTGTTTGCCCAGCTGATGGAATTGTCGCGAAAAACCTTTTACATTTCCCCGAAGATTAATCAAACTCTGGGTAAGGCCCAGGTTTCAATGGACAAATCCATTTCCAAACTGGAGCAGAAACAGGTGAGTTCTGCCATCCGCGAGCAAAAGACAGCCATGGAAAATCTCAATAAAGCTGCCCGGCTCATGCTGGATGCCATGGATCAGATGCAATCCAGTGGTTCCGCATCCGGATTCGAATCTTTCATGGAGCAAATGCAGCAGATGTCTCAGCAGCAGCAGGGGATTAACCAGGGAACCATGCAGCTGGGGCAGATGGGTATGATGGCCCAGCAGGCAATGATGCAGCGGCTGCAGGCCCAGCAGCAGGCCCTGCAGAAATCTCTGAATGATCTGCTTTCCGAAATGCCCGGTGAAGACAGCGGCGGGCTCGCCAAAGCCTCCCAGGATATGGAAGAAGTCATCAAAGATTTTAAACGGCGTCAGGTCACCCGGGCGACCCGTGAGCGCCAGGAACGCATTTTATCCAGGATGCTGGACAGTCAAAAATCAATGACACGGCGGGACTATTCCAAAAAACGTAAAAGCCGCACCGGGGAAGAAATGCTCTATTCGGGACCGGCAGGCTTACCAGCCGGCCTGGGAGAAAGGGATCTGTTGCTGATCCGGGCCATGGAAGATGCGCTGAACGAAGGCCGCTCCCGGGAATATCAGGAGATGATGAAGACATATTTCCGCGAGCTGCAGAAAAACGCCCAGAAAACTGAAGCCGCAACTTTAGAGAATTAAGATGAAACTGTATCGTATAACAGCCCTGACCCTCCTGCTGGTCATCACCTGGTCCGGTCTCCAGGCCCAGAAAACGAATGATATTCTGGAAATGCTGCAAAAGTCCATGCACGCAAATCAGGCCAGGTCCTCCGGTACACAGGATAAAAAATACCAGCAGGCCCGTGCTTTTGAGAAAGCCGGTCTCTGGGAAGAGGCCGAGCAATTATATCGGGAGATAAACCTCGAGGAGCCGGGCGTCAGTAAATACTTTTCTCCCCTGAAATCCATATTAGGTCAACGAAAAGACTGGCCGGAACTCATCAAATTTTATCAGCTATATCTCCAGGCACGACCCGATGATTTCAACGCCCGCATCGATCTTGGGGGCACCTATATCCTGGCAGATTCCACACAACGCTGGCAGGCTCTCTTTCAGCAGATCGCCGACGAAAATATTTCTTCCGAAACGGTTTACAAGCGGATCATCAACAAGCTCATGTCTTTATCCGAAGACGACTTTGCCCGGAAAATACTTCAGCAATATCGGCGGGCAAATAACGATCCCGGATTTTACGCTTACAATATGGGCAACCTTTTTGCCTTGAGGATGAATTACAAACAGGCCCTGGATGAGTATTTGCTGTTTCTCAGTCTTCAGCCTGAAAAGATTCAATCTGTATCGGACAAAATTCTGACCTTTCCCGAGACACCCGATATACAGATACTCATCAAAGACCGTCTGTCTGCATCCGGGCTGCAGTCAGCAAAACTCATTTTATCAGATGTGGCGTTTAAGGAGAAAGCCTATCCAAAGGCTTTTGACATTCTAAAAAATGCGAATGCAGCCCCCGTCCGGTTTCTCGAACTGGGTAAAGACCTGCTTTCGGTAAAGGCATATACTTTAGCGGACAGCGTTTTGCACTATGTGCTGAGTGCCGATTCTTCCGAAGATGTGCTGGAGCAAACAGTCTATGTGCTGGCGAAGCTCTATGAGCAGCAGACAATTCAAACCCGCAATGTACTGCCCATCTCGGGATTTTATCGGGGCAATCCCTTTTTCACGTCTCCCTTTCTGCGCGTCGATGAAGGCAGCTCTGAAGCCCTCATGGAAGCAGTTGCAATTTATGATTCCCTCAGGACCAACAAAGCTTCGGCTGAGGCTGCCTTCCGCCTGGGTGAGATACGTTTTCTGATATTATTTGATCTGGATGGTGCTCAGCTCAATTATTCCGAAGTCCTTAAAATGCCCGGAAAGCTGCCTTTCCTGCCCCCAACGAAACTCCGACTCGTGGATCTGCTCATTGCAAAAGGTAATCTTTCCGCAGCCGGCGCACTGGCGTCGGACTATCTGTCAACAGCATCACGTCCGCCATTTGTCTTTGCCCTCAAACAGAAAATTGCCCAGATCCTCATGTATCAAAACAACCTGGATTCTCTCAATGTACTCATCACCGGAATGGTCCGTGAAATGGACCCCTCAGACGCCCTTTACAACGATGTCCTGGAAGTGTCGGGACTGCTGAAAACCTTCGGCAGTGATACGACAGCTTTTACGGTCTTTGCCGAAGCACAATTTCTGCTGCAGCAAAATAAGCGGGCCGAAGCTATTAAACGTCTGGAACCCCTGAGTCACAGCAGTACACCTGAGATCGGTCAGCTGGCTACTTATCAGCTGGCAACCCTGTACCTGCTCCAGGGGGAATCGGATAAAGCCGGACAGATCACTCTTACCATGGACGGTGAGTCTCTGTATGCAGAACTCGGGATGATCATGCGTGCTGAGATCAAGGATTATTTGGAAAATGATCTGGCAGCGGCCATAGATATCTATCTGGAATTTCTGGATAAATATCCCCTGAGTATTTATTATGACGACGTGCGCATCAGACTCCGGGAGCTGGCAAGCTGATAAAGGACCTTAAAAATCATTTATGAAAAAAGGAAGATTTTGATCAAAACTAAAACCTCATTGCCCTCCCGACTCATCCTGTTGTTTCTGGCCGGACTCTTCTCCATTGTCACGGGACAAAAGCTGCTCATTCCCATGGACCTGACACAGACAGATCACCTGAAAGCCTATGGTGTTGCCTACTGGACCCTCAAGCAGGGCCGGAATGTAGATTGGCTACTGAATTATCGTGGCGGGGCCTTCATGATGGATGATTCTCAAAACCTTGAAAGAGAATGCAAGGTCCGGGGAATTTCCTTTGAGCTGGTAAATGCCGCCCAGCTGGGTGCTATCTACGGTGAAATTGAGGCGAACAACATGGATGATGTACTGCTGGAAAAAGCACCCAAAATTGCCGTTTATTCCCCCCCGGAAATGCAGCCCTGGGATGATGCTGTAACTCTGGCACTTACCTATGCTGAGATCGATTATGAAACCGTTTTTGATGACGAAGTTCTGGCAGACAAATTAAACGATTACGACTGGCTGCATCTCCATCATGAGGATTTTACCGGACAATACGGTAAATTCTACCGCAATTATCATGGCGCCGCCTGGTACCAGAACCAGGTAGCAGATTTTGAAAGGATTGCCCGGCGTCACGGCTTTGCTACTGTACAGGAACTGAAAAAAGCGGTGGCTGCGAAAATCCGGGATTTTACAGTGAATGGCGGCTTTCTCTTCGCCATGTGTTCGGCTACGGATTCTTTCGACATCGCGCTGGCAACCCAGAAAACAGATATTGCCGCTTCCGTCTATGACGGCAGTCCGGTAGATCCAGATTACCGCAGCAAAATCGATTATTCAAAATCTTTTGCCTTTGAAAATTACAGTCTGTACACGGACCCCATGGTCTATGAATATTCCACCATCGACATTCCACCCAGCAATAAACCGGTGACCCGCAGCGCCGAGGCGGATTATTTCACACTGTTTGAGTTCTCCGCCAAGCTGGACCCGGTTCCTACCATGCTGACACAGGATCATGTGGGTGTTATCAACGGCTTTATGGGGCAAACTACCGCTTTCAATCGTAATTACCTCAAAAAAAGCGTGGTGATCCTGGGAGAAGTTGAAAACGATCTGATGGTGAAATATATTCACGGCAATGAGGGTAAAGGCTCCTTCACCTTTCTCGGGGGTCATGATCCCGAGGACTACCGGCATTTCGTTGGAGATCCTCCCACAGATCTTTCCCTGCACCGGAATTCCCCCGGTTATCGGCTGATCCTGAACAATGTACTCTTCCCGGCTGCCCGGAAGAAAGAAAAGAAAACCTGACACAGGGGAGAATTGTCTCCCATTTAGTCATCAAAACACTTCATAGCTCCGTTACTTTGGGCGCCCTTTTCTTGATAAAATTTCTTAATCTGCGGACTAGGTGATATTCCGTGTACAATCAAAACAAAC
Organism: FCB group bacterium; assembly: GCA_013152375.1. Lineage (GTDB taxonomy): Bacteria > Fidelibacterota > Marinisomatia > SCGC-AAA003-L08 > JACNLC01 > JAADGM01. The sequence continues at coordinate 16,841 of JAADGM010000019.1, forward strand.
CACATTAAATTTCGCTCCTAATTCTGGAGAATAAATTGATCAAAAGAACACATTCCTGTGGTGAACTCAGTAAAAGTCAGCTAGCTGAAAACGTTTCCCTTACCGGCTGGATCGCCAAACGGCGCGATCTTGGCGGCTTGATCTTCATCGATTTGCGCGATCGCTACGGTAAGACTCAGGTGATTTTCAATGCGGAGACAACTCCTGCCGTTTTTGAGATTGCCAAAAAACTGAGTATGGAAGACGTTATCGGCATCAAAGGCAAAGTTGTGCTTCGGCCTGAGGAAGCCGTCAACCGGAAAATGTCCACCGGTGAAATAGACGTGGAAGCCAGCGAACTGGAAATTTTCAACGAATCCGCTCCCCTGCCTTTTGATATCAACGAACGCAATTCTGCCTCAGAAGAGCATCGTCTGCGCTATCGCTACCTCGAGCTGAGAACTCATGAACTCCAGTATAATCTTCGTATGCGTCACAAGGCCGCCAAAGCCGTGAGAGATTTTATGGATGCTCTGGACTTCATTGAGATTGAAACCCCGGTACTGATGAAATCCACACCGGAAGGAGCCCGGGATTTTCTGGTTCCCAGTCGGATCCACAAGGGAAAATTCTACGCCCTGCCCCAATCCCCTCAGACTTACAAACAATTGCTGATGGTATCGGGATTTGACCGCTATTTTCAGCTTGTCAAATGTTTCCGAGATGAAGATTTCAGGGCTGACCGGCAGCCGGAGTTCACGCAGATCGATATCGAAATGTCTTTTGTAGAAGTAGAGGACATTATCCGCATGGGGACCGACCTTACCCGGCATGTCTGGAAAGCCCTGCTGGGGGTGAAACTGCCGGGGGATTTCCCGCGCATGTCCTATGCCGAAGCGCTCGACCGCTATGGTTCCGATAAACCGGATCTCAGATTTGGCATGGAGCTGCAGGATTTTGGTGACTTCGTTACCAGATCTGATTTCAATGCGTTTAAGTCCATTGTTGCGGAGGGGGGGACTGCCAAAGCGCTGGTCTGCCCGAACGGGGGAAGCTACAGCCGGAAGATCATCGATGGTCTCACCGCCGATCTGAAAACGTATTATAAAGCCCGGGGGCTGGCCTGGATGAAAGCCGTAAACGGCAAACTAGAAGGAGGTATCAGCAAATTCTTTTCAGATGACCTGCAGGCAGAGGTCTTGACCGCTCTTAATGTTCAGGAAGGAGACATCATTTTTGCAGCTGCTGACAAGGCAGCCGTGGTTTTACCGGCCATGGGGGCTTTGCGCCTGGAACTCGGCAGACGGGAGAACCTCATCAACGCTGCAGCCTGGGCACCGCTCTGGGTCACTGATTTTCCGCTGGTGGAATGGTCAGAGGAGAAAAATCGCTGGGATGCCCTGCACCATCCCTTTACCCGGCCTCATCCTGATGACCTCGCCCTCATCGAAAGCAACCCCGGCAAAGTCCGCTCACTGGCCTATGATATTGTCATGAATGGATATGAAATGGGGGGAGGCTCCATTCGTATCCACGACAGTGACCTGCAGAAACGTATTTTTACGCTGCTCGGTATTGAAGCTGAAACTGCCCGGCGAAAATTCGGCTTTCTGATGCAGGCTTTCCAATACGGTGCGCCACCTCATGGCGGCATCGCTTTCGGCTTTGACCGCATGGTCATGCTGCTGGTGGACTCCAATCAGATCAGAGATGTTATTGCCTTTCCCAAAACGACCTCTGCCATGTCCCTGATGGACGAATCTCCCTCAGTGGTTGATGAGGAGCAGCTGGATGAACTGGGGCTCATACTGAAAGACCCCCCAAAAAGCTGATTCCACGACAGGAATAACGAGATATTTTACTGAACAGGTGATTTGAAATAATAGCAGTTTCCCCGTAAATTTAAGCGATTTATGAGGACTATTAATTGACATATTCGCTGGACTATAAGCCTTTTCTTCCGGGAGAAGGCTTTTCTATTTTTATTTGCATCCCATCAGGTTTTTATTGGAGTATATTTGAAGAAAAAGATAAACATTAGTGCCGTGGATTCCCTGGCCCTCCTGGGGCCTGGCGACCGTAATCTGAAAATCCTGGAGGAGAGTTTCGCATCCTCCATTTTTGTCCGTGGCGGTGAAATGGTTCTGGAAGGGGAGCGGAGTGAGATCGCTGTTATAGTGGATGTTCTGGAAGACATGATCGTTACCGTCAACCAGAAAACCTACGTTGACAGCGAAGACGTCCGGTCACTGATAAATCTGTCCGGGAATGGCACACTGAAGAAAATCAATGGCAATCAGGAAAATGAAAACCCTGTGGTGGTCCATACACACAAGGGAGCGATTTGCGCGCGCACGCCGGGTCAGAGACGCTATCTCAAGGCAGTTCTCGAAAATGACATCACTTTTGCCATCGGTCCTGCCGGTACGGGAAAAACCTATCAGGCGGTAGCAAGCGCAATAGCCGCCCTGAAAAGCCGTGAAGTCATGCGTATTGTCATCACCCGGCCGGCTGTGGAAGCTGGCGAAAGACTTGGGTTTTTACCCGGTGATCTGAAAGATAAGGTTGACCCATACCTGACCCCCATTTATGATGCGCTGGACGATATGCTGCCCCCGGATAAGCTGAAAGCGTATCGGGAGCAGCGGGTAATTGAAATTGCCCCCCTGGCCTATATGCGAGGCCGAACCCTGCACAACTCTTTCATCATCCTGGATGAAGCTCAGAACGCCACCCGCATGCAGATGAAAATGTTTCTCACCCGCCTGGGGGTGACTTCAAAAGCCATTATCACAGGGGATGTGACCCAAACCGATCTGCCGACGCACTCCGTCTCCGGACTGATTGATGCCGCCCAAATCCTGAAAAATGTGGACGGGATAGGGTTTATCTACTTTCACGAGGAGGATGTCGTTCGTCATAAACTGGTCAAGAATATTATCAAAGCCTACTCCAGCACAGACAATAAAAAATTCAGTACTGAACAGAATGAAAAGGGAATGTGAAAATCCCTACAGAGTAAAATTTGGAGATTTGAGATGTCAAAAGAAGTTGTTATCGTATCCTATGCCCGTACACCGGTGGGTTCTTTCGGGGGTTCCCTGAGCGGTGTACCGGCTCCTAAATTAGGAGCCGTTGCTATCAGGGCAGCGGTTGAAAGAGCGGGAATTCCTGCAGAGGTTGTGGATGAAGTGATCATGGGGTGTGTGCTGCCGGCAGGGCTCGGTCAGGCCCCCGCCCGACAAGCCTCGATCTATGCGGGACTGCCGGAAAAGGTAGAATGTCTCACTATTAATAAAGTTTGCGGATCAGGGTTGAAAGCCGTTATGCTTGCAGAGCAGGCCATCAAATGCGGTGATGCGGAGATCATCGTTGCCGGCGGCATGGAAAATATGAGTTCCGTACCCTATTACCTCCCGGATGCCCGGGACGGTATGCGCATGGGAAACAAGCAAGCCGTTGACGGTATGATTCACGACGGACTGTGGGACCCCTATGATAACATCCACATGGGAAGTTGTGCGGAACGCCTGGCTAAAGAGCATCATTACACCCGGGAAGAACAGGATGCTTTCGCGAAGCAGTCTTATGAAAGATCTTTAAATTCCATCGAAAAAGGTCTGTTTAAAGATGAAATAGTCCCTGTAACGGTTCCCCAAAGAAAGGGTGACCCAATAATCGTGGATACCGATGAAGAACCGGGACGGGGGCGCATCGACAAGATCGGGGGATTGAGACCGGCATTTGATAAAAACGGGACGGTTACGGCGGCAAATGCCAGCAGTCTCAACGATGGCGCTGCGGCCCTGGTGGTCATGTCCAGGGAAAAAGCCGAAGCATTGGGTATCACACCCGTGGTCGCTATTGTTTCTCAGGCCAGCGCGGCACATGCACCCGTATATTTTACGACGGCTCCGGCCAAAGCAATGTCCAGGGCTCTGAAGAAAGCCCATCTGGAGATCGGTGATATCGATCTTTTTGAAATCAATGAAGCTTTTGCAAATGTTACCCTCGAAGCCATGCGGGAATTCAAACTCCCCGCCGATGTGGTGAATGTTAACGGGGGTGCAGTCTCACTGGGGCATCCCATCGGTGCATCAGGAGCGAGGATACTGGTGACACTTCTTGCCGCCATGAAGAAAAGGGCAGCGCTGAGAGGATTGGCAACCCTGTGTATTGGCGGCGGAGAAGCTGCTGCGCTCATCGTGGAAAGAGTTTAATCACAGATCCTGAATATCTCTGGTGCGGAGATAATACGAAGATCAATACGTAAAAATAAATATAGGATATGCAATGAAAAAAATTGGTGTTATCGGCGCCGGGACCATGGGAAATGGTATTGCTCATGTGAACGCGCTTGCAGGGTATAAGGTTACCCTGCTGGATGTCAAAACAGAATTTCTGGAACGGGGACTGGCCGCTATCAGCAAAAACCTGAAACGGCAGGCAGCTAAAGGAAAAATATCCGTTGAAACTGTCGAAAAAGCCCTGGAGAATATTTCTCCCACTACGGAGTACAATGAACTTGGTGATGCGGATATTGTTATCGAAGCAGCCACTGAGAACAGCATCTTAAAAAAGGAGATTTTCAGAAAACTGGATGAAATCTGCGGCAGCGATACGATTTTGGGAACCAATACTTCTTCCATCTCTATCACAGAGATTGCTGCCGTTACATCGCGCCCGGAGTGGGTTGTGGGTGTGCATTTTATGAATCCCGTCCCGATGATGAAACTGGTCGAGGTGATCCGCGGCTACAGAACCAGTCAGGATTCACTGGAAAAAATTCTGCAGTATGTGAGCAGCCTCGGGAAAACCCCGGTACAGTGCAACGACTTCCCCGGCTTTGTGGCCAATCGCATCCTAATGCCCATGATCAATGAGGCCGTCTATGCCTTGATGGAGGGTGTCGCAACCAAAGAAGCTATCGACGAAATCATGAAACTGGGGATGGCCCATCCCATGGGACCGCTGGCATTGGCTGATTTGATCGGACTGGATGTGTGTCTCGCGATCATGGAAGTCCTCTACAGAGAACTCGGGGATTGTAAATACAGACCCTGTCCACTGCTGAAAAAAATGGTGGCTGCAGGGATGCTGGGCCGTAAAACCGGTGCAGGTTTTTATAATTATCAAAAGGAGAGCTGATGGATTTTGCCTTGAATGATGAACAAAAATTGATACGACAAACTGCCCGGGAATTTGCGCTGGCAGAGTTAGAGCCCGGTGCAATGGAGCGGGATGAACAGAAGATCTGGCCCGGAGAAGCCGTGAAAAAAATGGGCGAACTGGGGTTTATGGGAATGATGGTGTCCCCCACCTGGGATGGCAGCGGAATGGATACGATCTCCTATACCCTTGCCATGGAGGAAATTGCCCGGGTCGATGCATCTGCCGCCGTGGTCATGTCGGTTAACAACTCACTCGTGTGTCATCTGCTCGAAACTCACGGCAATGATGCTCAGAGAGAAAAATATCTGAAACCTCTGGCCTCCGGGAAAAAGCTGGGAGCCTATTCGTTATCCGAACCTCATGCAGGGTCCGACCCGGCAGCCATAAAATGCAGAGCCCGCAAAGAGGGAGAATATTATCTCATAAACGGGACGAAAAACTGGGTGACAAATGGTGTTAACTCCGACTATGTAATCCTCTTTGCCGTGACAGACCCGTCCCTGAAACATAAGGGAATCTCCTGTTTTATTGTGGAAAAGGGCTGGGATGGCTTTGAAACGGGAACACCCGAGAACAAGCTCGGTATCCGGTCTTCGGATACGGCTGAACTGTATTTCGATAATGTAAAAGTACCCCGGGAAAATCTTATCGGAAAAGAGGGTGATGGCTTCAGGATCGCCATGGATACGCTGGATGGCGGACGGATCGGGATAGCCTCCCAGGCGCTTGGGATTGCTCAGGCCGCATTGGATGCATCAATCGCTTATTCAAAAGAAAGGGTGCAATTCGGGAAACCCATTTCGTATTTTGAAGGCATACAGTTTAAACTCTCCGACATGGCCATGGAAATTGAGGCCGCAAGGCTGCTGATCTGGCAGGCTGCCAGTCTTAAAGACCGGGGAGAACCCGTAGGCGCCAAAGCTAGCATGGCAAAATTGTTTGCTTCCGAGACTGCAATGCGGGCAGCCAATCAATGCGTTCAGATTCACGGAGGATACGGTTTTATCAAAGAGACCGGAGTTGAACGTCTGATGCGGGATGCCAAGATCACACAGATTTATGAGGGAACTTCAGAAATACAAAGAATTGTCATCGCCAGACATTTGCTGCGATGACCGCTGATAAATTAAACATTAGAGAAACGGATGATTAATAAAATGAAAATTCAAAACCTTGACTGGGACACACTGGGATTCAACGTAAATCCTTCGAGAAGTATGTTTATTGCGGAGACGGATGAGAACGGAAACTGGAAACCTGGCAAAATTGTTCCCTACGGGAATATCTCCATTTCACCCGCATCGGGTGTTCTAAATTACGGGCAGGGGATTTTTGAAGGTATTAAAGCCTTCCGCTCTGCCCGGGACAGGATCGTCTTCTTCAGGCTGGAAGAAAATGCCCGGCGTTTCGCCGCTTCTGCACGCAGGGTTGTCATGCCTCCGGTTCCGGAGAAAGTGTTCATCGATACGGTTCATGAGATTGTAAAAGCGAATGAAGATTATGTCCCTCCCATCGGCAGGGGAGCTCTGTACATCCGGCCCCTGCTCTGCGGAACGGGACCGGTTCTGGGCGTTTCACCCGCCCCGTCCTATTCCTTTATCGTTTTTGTATCACCGGTAGGACCCTATTTCAAAGGAGGTGTGAAGCCCCTGAACCTGCTGGTGACCAAGGATTTTCATCGGGCTGCACCGAAGGGTATAGGCAATGCGAAGGCCATCGGAAATTACTCTGCCTCCCTTTACCCCCAGCGACTGGCCAAAGGTCAGGGATATGATGAAGTGATCTATCTCAACGCTGCCAACGAAAAATATGTGGAAGAGGTCGGTTCGGCGAATCTGTTTTCGTTAAAAGGGAACGTTCTCAAAACTCCCCGGCTGGCAGGCTCCATTCTGCCGGGTATCACCCGGATGTCCGTACTCAAGCTGGCAGAAGATAAACTTGGTTTAAAGGTAGAGGAGACTGATCTTGAGTTGGAAGAAATGCTGACCGCAGATGAAGTTTTTTGTACCGGAACCGCCGTTGTGGTCTGTCCCATTGGCAGAATTGCTTTCGGAGCAGAACAGCACGTGATCAATGAGAACAAAATGGGTGATGTAACTCAGAAGCTCAGAGCTCTGCTGACCGGCATCCAGACGGAAAAAACACCTGATGAATATGGATGGATTACTTCTTTATAACAAGGCTAAGATATGACCAGAAAAGAAAAACGCTTGGCCCGCATCACTGCTCTTCAGGCTCAATATGCCTGCGAGATGTCAGGGAATGATCCCGGCTTAATTCTTGACCATCTGGCCGCTGAGGATGAAGAAAAATTAAACCGGCAAGTTCTGAAATACAGCGGCAGGCTGGTTCGATTAGTTCTTAAACATATTGAATTTGCCAATAAAGTCATCACCGAACGCAGCAACAACTGGGATATCCAGCGGATTACTTTAATGGACCGCATGATCATGCGTCAGGCGCTTGCTGAGATGATTTTTATTGATGAAGTCCCGCCCAAAGTATCGATTTCCGAAGCAGTGGAAATCGCAAAAATGTTCAGCACCGATGGCAGCGGTGGATTTGTCAACGGAATTCTGGATTCAATTTATAACGATATGCTGAAGGGCAAACTGCAGCTTCCGGAGGATTGAACTCTGTGGATTCAGCTCGTTTATGAAGCAGCCCCGACGGAACGGATCTTCAATTACTTAAACAATAAGGTACAATGTCTGTTGTAACAAAAGTTGTCACAAAAATTTTCGGCAGGAAATCTGATAAGGATTTTAAACTCCTGGCCCCCATGGTTGAGGAGATAAACCACATCTATGAAACATTGTCTGTCAAGTCTGATGATGAACTCAGGCAAATGCTCCAGGCACACAAGCAGGAGGTTGAAATACGGCGGCAGTCTGCCCGCAAAGAAGGTGAAAGCCGCAAGCTTAAGGGGCCGGAGCTCGAAGATTTGATCTATAAAGCAGAGCAGGATTATCTCGACGAGATCATGTATGAGGTTTTTGCCATTGTCAAAGAGGCTTCACGCCGGCTGTGCGATACTAAATTCACGGTAATGGGGCATGAGATGGTCTGGAATATGGTCCACTTTGATGTCCAGCTCATGGGCGGTATTGTCCTGCATCAGGGGAAAATCGCAGAAATGAAAACCGGTGAAGGAAAAACCCTTGCCGCCACACTGGCCATCGTCCTGAATGCGCTCACCGGACGGGGCATGCACATCATTACTGTGAACGATTATCTTGCAGAACGCGACAGCCAATGGATGGGCGCCCTCTATGACTGGCTGGGGTTTTCGGTGGGTTGTATCCTGAATCAGATGAACTCGGATCAGAGACGGGAAATGTATCGCCGTGATATTACTTACGGAACCAATCAGGAATTCGGTTTCGATTATTTGCGGGACAATATGGCCATCACCCCGGAAGACCAGGTTCAGACAGGCTATGTCTATGCCATCGTAGATGAGGTGGACTCAGTGCTGATTGATGAAGCTCGTACACCTCTGATCATTTCAGGGCAGGTGGATGCACCGGGAAATCAGCAGTATAAGGAATTAAAACCCCTGGTGGAAGGTCTGGTCCGCAAGCAGACGATCCTGGTTAACCGACTCGTAGCCGAGGGGGAAGCCCTGCTGGATACCGATGAGCGTCAGGCAGGGACAAAATTATTGATCGCCAGCCGGGGGATTCCCAAAAACAAACGCCTGATGAAACTTTATCAGCGGCAGGGTATCAAGCAGCTTGTCAGATCTGTGGAGAGTGAATATATCCGGGACAAAAAAATGCCGGAAATAGACGAGCAGCTCTATTTTGCAGTTGACGAGCGCTCCAACACAATTGACCTGACGGAACTCGGACGAAATACCCTGTCTCCCCAGACCCCCGAAGATTTTATTATCCCTGATATCGGTGAATTGTATCATGAGATCGAGACAAATCCGGATCTTTCAGATGAAGAAAAAATGGAGAAAAAGGAAGATGCCCAGTCTCTGCACGCTCTGCGCAGTGATAAGATCCACGCCATCAATCAACTGCTGAAATCCTATACATTATTTGAAAAAGATGTGGATTACATCGTTCAGGGAGGCAAGGTACTCATCGTGGATGAACACACCGGCCGGGTTCTGCACGGTCGTCGGTACAGCGATGGGTTACACCAGGCGCTTGAGGCCAAAGAGGAGGTGGTAATTGAAAAGGAAACCCAGACCATGGCCACAATTACCATCCAGAATTATTTCAGGATGTACGAGAAACTGGCCGGTATGACGGGAACGGCGATGACAGAAGCCGCAGAGTTCATGGACATCTATAAACTGGATGTAGTTGAAATCCCCACCAATGTCCCGGTTATCCGGGTCGATAACGAAGATGTGATCTACCGGACCAAACGTGAAAAATACAATTCGGCAATAAAAAAGATCATTGAGCTGTTTCAAAAGGGTCAGCCGGTGCTGGTAGGGACAACTTCCGTCGAAGAGTCTGAAACATTATCCAGGATGCTGAAGCGGGCAAAAATACCCCATAATGTCCTCAATGCCAAGCAACACCAAAAAGAAGCCGAGATCATTGCCAGAGCTGGTCACCGCTCGGCATTGACGATCGCCACAAATATGGCCGGTCGCGGTACGGATATTAAATTGGATGACGATGTAAAGGAACTGGGCGGATTGTTCATTCTCGGCACGAGCAGGGCTGAGTCCCGCAGGATTGATCTTCAGCTGCGGGGTCGTTCGGGACGCCAGGGAGACCCGGGGGAATCCGTTTTCTTTCTAAGTCTTGAAGATGATCTCATGCGCCTGTTCGGTTCTGACAGAATAGCGAAGATCATGGACCGTCTCGGGATTGATGAGGGTGAAGTCATTACGCACTCAATGGTCACAAAATCCATCGGCCGGGCACAGAAAAAAGTTGAAGGACATAACTTCAGCATTCGAAAGCACCTGCTGGAATACGATGATGTCATGAACAGCCAGCGTGAAATCGTTTATGACCGCCGCAATTATGTGCTCACGGGTCAGGATATAGGCTCTGAATTAAATGAAATAATTTCTGAATATCTGGACTATCTCATTGAAAGCTGGTGCCCCGGGGAAGAGAGTCCCCATTCATGGAAATGGGATGAGCTGACCGCTGAGATCATCTCCGTATTCTCGCTGAAACTGGAACCGGAAAAGATGAATATCCGGAATACGGCCGGCTTTAAGGACACCCTCATCCAGGCGGCGAATGCCATCCTTGACGCCAAAAAAGAACTCGTCGGGAAAGAGGTTTTTGAGAATTTTGAAAAATTCTTCGTACTGCGTACCATTGATATCAAGTGGCGTGAACATCTTTATGCCATGGATCAGCTGAGAGAAGGCATCGGCCTGCGGGCTTACGGGCAGAAAGATCCGCTGGTGGAATATAAGACCGAAGGATATGCCATGTTTACCGATATGATGGCGGATACGAACCGGGAAACGCTCAGAAGGATCTTCAGAACACCCATTCGGCAGCGGCAGCCGGTGCAGCTGAAACCGGTGAATCTCCCAAAGAATCTGCAAACCAAGCATGATGAATCCACCGGGATGGGCTTTACCAATCCGGCGCCGGGTGTTACCGCTTCGCCCGTCAATCAGCCCCAGGCTCAGCGGCCGGGTAAAGTACAGCCTGTACATGTGGATAAAAAAGTCGGGCGGAATGACCCCTGCCCCTGCGGCAGCGGGAAAAAATATAAAAAATGTCATGGATTGAATGGGTAAGGCGGCCGGCTTTTACTCAATAATCTCTCCCTGTAAGTAATATCTACCAAACTACGGAATAACGAAAAAATGCATAAGAATTCAGGATTTGCAACCAGAGCAATACACATCGGGCAGTCCCCGGACCCCCTCACCGGCGCTGTCTCATTGCCAGTTTATCAGACTTCAACCTTCAAACAAAGAGATTTTGCCGATTTCGAATTTGATTACTCCCGGGCAGATAATCCTACCCGTCATAATCTGGAGGAGACCATCGCTTCACTGGAGGGGGGGGCTGGTGCTGTAGCTTTTGGCTCCGGGCTTGCTGCGGAATCTGCTGTCTTCAGCCTGCTCTCTGCCGGAGACCATATTCTGTTTTCCAAAAATGTTTACGGCGGGACCTTCCGGATCTTCGAAAGTGTCTTCTCACGCTTTGGTCTTCAGGCGAGCTGGGTTGACAGTACTAAACCTGCGGAAGTAGAAAAAGCTCTGAGGACAAATACAAAAATGATCTTTGTGGAAACACCAACGAATCCCATGATGCAGTTGACCGATATTGCCGCTGTTGCAGAGCTGGCCAAAAACCGCAAACTATTGCTGGTGGTGGATAACACTTTCATGTCCCCCTATTATCAGCGCCCGCTGTCCTTGGGAGCCCGGCTTGTGATCCACAGTACTACTAAATATTTAAACGGACACAGTGATGTAATAGGCGGGGTTGTCATTTCCAGCGATGAGGATCTTGTGGATCAACTTCGATTTTTACAGATGTCGGTGGGGGCGGTCCCGGGTCCTTTCGACTGCTGGCTGACACAGAGATCACTGAAAACACTGGCTCTGCGGATGCAGGCGCACAACCGTAATGCGATGACCCTTGCCGAAAACCTGGCGGGCTCAGCGAAAATTGAGACAGTTTTCTATCCGGGGCTATCTTCTCATCCACAGCATGACCTGGCTAAGCAGCAACAACAGGATCCTTTCGGAAATCCGGGTTTTGGGGGTATGATCTCCATTACTTTGAAGGATATTACCGCAGCCCGCAATTTTACACAGGCGCTCAGCGTATTTACACTGGCCGAAAGTTTGGGTGGTGTCGAAAGTCTCATCTGCCACCCGGCCACGATGACTCATGCTTCCATTCCACCGGAGGAAAGAGCCGCTCTGGGAATCAGCGAAGGGCTTCTGAGACTTTCCGTGGGAATCGAAGATATTGGTGATCTCCTGCAGGATGTTGACCGGGGGCTGGCTGCAATTTAATCAGTCCACGTCCTGACGAGACGATTTGGTTAACTCACCCGGGGCTTGCCCCGGGATTTTGGGTCCGGAGTTTGCCATGTGGGTTATACCAATCTATCAAGGCCGTTACTGGCCTTCTCTGATCCTGGGGATCAGATATGGCTGCACGGAGGGGATTCACCCGTTGTCTAATATGAAATGAAAAAACGAACCTATACTGTATTACTGATCCTGATCGCCCATCTGACCTGGGGTGCTGAGCTGGAACAGATCTCGGCCCTGGGGAGAGTACCGGCTGATGGTCAGTCCATAAAATTATTATCGGAGCTGTATCGGTCGGCGGCTGTGGTTCCCCCCTCCGGAGAGAGTCTTATGACCTACGGGGATATCCGGGAACTGAAAGAACTCTGGCAGAAACAGGTTGGAGAACCGACCACGCGGCAGGCTGAAATCTTAACGCAATTGGATGCTATATTTGCTGCATCAAGGGCTCAATCCCACACGAAACCCCGCTTCTTTCTGAGAGCAGGACTTGATTTTCTTCACAAACCCGCTTTGGAAAATCCCGATTCTGAAAAGGTCTATTTCAAGATTTTCAAGGATCGGGATTTTAGCACCCGATATGCCCGACGGGGCTCGTTTGCCCGGTTCGGTATGACCAATTATTTCGGTGATAATTTATTTCTTTCTGCAGAATTCGCTGCCCGTGACGACTGGGAAAAACTGTTGGTGCGGGATTATCATTATCCCAGGAATTTACGTGATTTCAACTATGATATCAACCGTCGTGTTAGTCTTATTTTTCGCTACCGCACCATGAAGATTCTGTTTGGCAGGGATAATGTTACATTTGGCACGGGTGAGCATGGCAAGCTGCTGCTTTCGGATAATCTCCCCCCTCTGGATCAATTTCGGTTCTATTATCGCTACGGTGATCTTTTGACTTTTAACAGCATCATTGCGCCGGTTAAATTCTACAGCGAACCCGGTGTCATCGAAAAATTTCTCGTCGCCCACCGCTTAGAATGGCATCCATCCCCGCAAATCAGGATCGGCATAAGTGAAAGTCTGGTAACCAATCAGAGAATCCGTGCAGCCTATCTCAACCCATTTATGATATTTCACAATGTGAGTGATTATGCCTTGAAACGCAACATGATGGGGGCGCTGGACGTACAGCTGCTGTGGCCGTCCTTTCTGTTAAGTTATGTGACACTTCTCATCGATGAGCTGGATGTCAGTCTGCTTGAAACCGTGGCAAAGGGGAAGAGCCGCCAGGCTCTGGGGATACAGGCCGGTCTGAAATATTTTGAACCTCTGGGGCTCCGTGAAAGTTACCTGCTGGCTGAATTTGTCCACCTAGATAAATGGCTCTATAATTATCCCTATGCCGATGGGACCCTGACCTATGTGTATGAAGAAGAACGGTTTTATCAGGGGCAGTTCATTTTTAACCGCTTCATCGGACATTATCTGGGGGCAAATGCAGATGCTCTCTTTTTAGATTTTTCAATCGGGGGATTCACTTTTTCCTTTCAGGACATCCATCAGGGAGTCGTTCCTATCGATCAACCCGCATTTACCGATTCACCTGCGGGTGTCAGGGAGAAAAAGCGGATATTAGGACTGAGTTACGACGGCGTTTTGCAGCATAAGAAATTCAGCTTAAGTGCCGGACTGTTTTTTACCGCTGCCCAAAATTTCCACAATGAACCCGGTCGGGATGAGGAATATGCCGAAGTCTGGATGAATCTGCAGCATGAACTCCTGTCCTGGTAATGTACATATGAGGGCAGATTAGTTTGCCTTTTTTCAACCCGATCAATGCAGGGGCACCAGGTTGCCCAGAATATAACCGATGACGATTCCTACCAGAAGAACCACTACCACCAATCTGTGCGTCACGACATCTTTGCCGTAGCCCTTTTTGATGGCGTAAGCCGAAGTAAAATATCCTGCCGCGTTGAGCAGCCAGAAAAATGGGATGGAAAGGACTTTGATGATCAGGGGTCCGATGATGGGAACCATGGAAATCAGAGCAACCAGTCCGACAAATGCATTGGTGATATATCCCAGCACCAGGGCAATAATGGCGATTGCTTTGGTATCCATTTCCAGATTCAGCATGATCAGGACAGCAAGCCCGAGAAATACCAGCGTTCCGATGGTTTTCGGATTATTCTTTATGAATTTTATGAATCTGTTCATTTCGTCTTTGCTTCGGCAGACAACGTCATCAGACCAAATTGGAATTCACAATAGCTGATGCGGTGCGTTTTTCGATCGATTCGGATCAGCCTTCTGGCGGTCGGTTTGAAAACAGCCCAGGAAAACAGATCGGTATCTTTTAAAACAGCCTTAAATGACTGTTGTGAATTTAGTGCTATCTTCAAGTTATAATCGATAACAGATTCATCCTCCCGACTGATATCGGCAGTTGCCGTATAGAATAAGCCCTCGCGCTCCAGGTTAGAAGTGTGAAAGGCAGCCGGTTGTTTATCTGCCAGGTAAAACCATAAACTGAAGATAGTAAAAACATTGTCCGGCAGGCAGACATCAGTACCGCTGTAACAGAGTTCCCCCTGAACAACTTCCGTCTCAAGGGAGTTCATGATCCCCGGTTGGGAAGTCGTTTTTTTGAAATATCGCAGGCCGTAGGTGGCGGCGTCAACAATGAGGCTGTAGCGGTTGTTTACGGGATAAAGTTTTGAGCTCATCCCGACCGTCTTGGCGCTGATCACAAGCGCCAGGGCCGACCGGCCCATGAACAGGGTATCCCGTTTTGACAGGGTCACATCCGCTACCTGAACGCCCCAGAGAGAGACCCTGAAACCGGTTGTTTCACCCCACAGGCAGGCACAGAGCATCAGGCTGATGGTGAGCCTATATTTCATCTTTCCCCCAGCGGGGTTTCAGAAACGGACCCGCGGCCCCAAAAAGAACAACATATAGCGGATGAAGCAGTGTCAGGGGCAGAAATGTCAGTAGGGACCAGGGACGTTCTATCCTGCGGTAAAATGTGCGGATGAGCAATCCGTCAGTAAAGGATTTGACGATAAAGGGCATCAGCCATACAGACTTTGCCGTTTCGGTGAAGATGATCAGTGAAGCTGTCACTGTCAAATTGGTAAGAAAGATCAAAGGTAAGATGAGTCTAATCCCCCAACCGGTTGAAAGCGTATAATACTCAATTCCTTTTGAAGCGAACCTCAGGCGTTGATAAATAAATTGATTGATAGTCCGGGGAGGGTCAGATTCCACAATTGCACCGTTTTGTGACAGAAACCTCAGCTTCCACTGACCCTGTGTGGAGACTTTCTGAAGCAAAAGATCGTCATCCCCGGATAGAATATGTTCAAAACCGCTATAGCCCGAAACAGCGTTGAAGACGTCTTTTCTGAAGGCCATATTCCGACCGGTGCAGGACAGGGCAATCCCCGCTTCCATGCCTCCGGCAGACAAAGCATCCTGTGCCAGACTTTCCATTTCAAAGAGAGCATCTAAATAAGTTTGATGAGCCGTGAGGGGTGCCGGTGCGGAGAGAAATCCCGTTTCTGGATCAGAAAATCCTGAGACCATCGTGGAGATCCAATTTGAACAGGGGCGGCAGTCGGCATCCGTCTGTAGGATGAGATCTCCGGAAGCAGTTAGTACAGCCGAGTTGAGCGCCCATTTTTTAGGTGCCCAGCCTTCCGGCGTCTCCGTGACAGTAAGGATCTTTAATTGTGGGATCTTCTCCGATATTTCATCCAGATAAAGGGCTGTACCGTCGGTTGAGCGATCATTTACGATGATAATTTCAAATAGTGTTTCAGGGTAAGTCTGGTGCTGAAGAGCGTCGATCAATGAAGGGAGTGTGTGTTCTTCATTCCGGGCCGCAACGATGACGGACACAAAAGGACGGTCTTCGTTCTCACGTATCGGGTTTGATGGTTGTGCGGTCTCCAGCTTCAGCGTAAACCATAGCAGCAGCAGGCCGTAAACCAGCACCGGTAACAGCATCAGGGAGACCATCAGGTTTTTTCTCTCCAACCCAATCGGGATGCCGTGAAGCTCAAAATACCCATGAGGACTATATAGGGGATTTGCAGAAAAAACCAGAACAGAAAACCCACCCCATCGAATTTGGTCTTGAAATTAGTAAGTGCTGAAGTATAAAGCAAAAATTCAGGAATAAATTTCACGGTCATCCCCCCGAAAACGAGCATAGAATACTCACCTGAAAAGACCATGATGCCTGATAAAACAACCAATGAGAAGTTGGTGAAAAAAGTTGCCAGAACAACGCCGTAGAAAATGGGATTATACTTCCACATGAGATTGGCATCTCCTGCCCAGCGAATCCTTTGGCGCATCAAAGCCCCCCAACTTTTTTCCGTCCGACCCGTTACGAAAGCATCAGGATCGTCTGCAAAACGGACATTCACCTTTCCACTTCTCCGTATCACCTGTAAAAACAGCGAGTCATCGCCCTGCAGACAGTCGGCAATTGCGGAAAACCCACCGACATCTGTATAAATTCTTTTACGGTAACCCTGATTCTGACCCGTGCTGGCCCAGGGTGAACCGAGCAAAGTCATACCTCTTGCCCCGGCCATGAGCAGGTAGAAATCCAGGCTCTGAAACCGGGAAACGAGCGTCCCGGTCGGCACTACGCGGGAATAACCAATGAGATAATCCGTGTTTTTTGTGAGGGCGCTGCTCATAGCCTGTACCCAGTTTGGTGACATCCGACAATCCACATCCGTAAACAGGAGAAGCTCGCCTGATGCCAGGGTGATACCGGCATCGAGGGCTTTTTTCTTATGTGACAATTTGCCGTCTCCATCGGCGGAACTTACGTATTTAAACCGGGCATCATCAGCGATGTAATTCCTGATGATATGTGCCGTCTGATCTGTAGAACCGTCATCGACAATGATAAATTCAAGTTCACCGCCGTACTGCTGCTTGGACAGGTGATTCAACAGACCTGGGAGAGAAGCTTCACCGTTTTTAACGGCAACGATCACGGAGACGGGTTGAGAGGAAGTTGTTTTATCCGGGTTCGAAGGTATGAAATTCCCGATGCTGAAAAGAATAAGGGCTATCCCATAGATCAGGAGGGAACACCAGAATATGCCCTCGATGAAAACCATAAAATTAAGTCAGGAGCAGACTGGCTACAGAGAGATAGATCAGAGCGCCGAACATATCGGTAGTGGTGGTGACAAAGGGTCCTGAAGCGATGGCGGGGTCCACATTCAGTTTATTTAACAGGATGGGGTAGAATGCCCCGATGGCCACCGCAAACGACATCGCGCAGAAAATCGAGACTCCCACTACGGTACCCAGCCAGATTGGGGAAGCGGGATAATTCAGGTAGCGAAAATACGCCATGACCCCCAGAAGAATTCCGTAGATTGCACCCAGCATGACCCCGACGCGGATTTCCTTAAAAATAACCTTGGAGACTTCGGCCATATTCACGCGCCCCGTGGCAATACCCCTGACGATGATGGAACTGGTTTGTGTCCCGATATTGCCACCCATTCCCAGGATAACCGGGATAAAGGCGGCCAGGGCCACTGTGGTTGTTAGGAGGTTGTCAAAAAAACCGATGATGGTCATGGAAAAAATCCCTCCAACCCAGGTTGCCATAAGCCAGGGAAAGCGGGCTTTAACGGATTCGGTGGAGGATTTAAGCAAAATTTCCCGATCATCACCCACACCGGCCATTTTCAAAATGTCTTCCGTTGCTTCTTCTCTTAGGACGTCAATAACGTCGTCAACGGTGATGACACCAACGAGTTTGTTATCAGAATCCACTACCGGTATCGCAAGATAGTTATAACGGGAGACGAGAGTGGCAACCTGTTCCTGATCCGTCTCAGGTGCTACAGCAATAAATTCGCTCTGCATTATCTCTTTCAGGAGCGTTTCAGGCGGGTGCAGCAGGAGCTGCCGCAAGGACAGCACACCGATCATCTGATCTTTGTCATTGATCACATAAATGTAAAAAGGTGCGTCCATATTCTGATCAATGTGCTGAACCTGCTCGATCACATCCGCAATAGTCAGGTCCCCGCTGAACTTCATGAATTGAGTGGACATGATGCCGCCGGCAGAATCCTCGTCGTACTGCATGATGGCGTCCACCTCGGCCCGGTCTTCTTTAGCCAGTTTCCTGCGCACGAGCACAGCGAGGTCTTCAGGGAGACTGTCGAGAATATCAGCTATGACTTCCGGCGGGAAATTGGAGATGAGTCTCTCGATTTCGGCGGGCGGGAAAGACTCCAGTAAATCGAGGATGAGTTTTTCGTCCAACTCTTCAACAAATTCCTGGAATCCTTCTGTACGCAGTACATACTGAAAAATATCCCTCCTGACGGTCCCGGACAGGTGACGGAAAACTTCCGCCATGACAGCGGGATGGGTTTTCTGTATGAGTTTGAACAGAGAGACCTTTGCCTGTCGTCGATACAGACGATTCAGGGTCTCCAGGATCAGTCCAACTTCATTTTCAGTGATGTGTTTGCGCATTTGTTCAGGTTAGAAAGAGAGCACCATCCTTTTTATTTCGATTATTGGTAATCCCGCTCAAACGGTCTTTTCAACGAAGCCATTTGCGGCCATCCAGTCATCATCTGCAAATTTTGTGAGATAATTCCGAATGGAATCGGGTAAAATAACCAGGCATTTTTGACCGGATTCAAGGCGCGAGCAGACTTTGAGCGCAGCCCAGACGGCGGCTCCTGACGACCCTCCAACCAGCAGTCCCTCTTCCTTTATGAGTCTGCGGGCCATGAGAAAAGAATCACGGTCCCCGGTCTTCACATATTCGTCAACAAGTTCATTGTCCAGTACGTCCGGAATAAAATCATAACCGATGCCCTCGACGAGATAGGGATAAACCTCATCACCTCCGCCAAGGATAGAACCCAGGGGATCCACACCTACGATGTAAATATTGGGATTGACTTCTTTAAGCCGACGGCTGATTCCGGTAATGGTTCCGCCGGTTCCTGCACCAATGACCACCATATCGATATCAGGCCCCATATCATCTAATATTTCCTGGGCAGTGTATTGATAATGGGCACCGGGGTTGGCCGGGTTGGAATACTGATCCAGAATGTGCGAATTGGGTATTTCATCCAACAATCGTTTGGCTACGCTGATATGACTCTCCGGGGAATCCCAGGCCGCTTCGGTGGGTGTACGGACAATTCTGGCTCCAAGGGCTTCTAGGACCACCTGCTTTTCACGGCTCATCTTTTCAGGCATCGTGATGACGACCTTATATCCCTTAACTGCCGCGGCCAGAGCGATACCGATCCCCGTATTCCCGGAGGTTGGTTCAATCAGTGTATCACCCGGTTTAATGCGGCCTTCCTTTTCCGCCTGCTCAATCATTTCCTTCCCTATGCGGTCTTTCAGAGAGCCGCCTGCATTCAGATATTCACATTTGGCAAACAGCTGACAGTGCAGATCGGCACCAATGCGGTTAAGGCGCACAATCGGGGTTTTCCCGACGGCATCAAGTATCGAATCAATTACCATGTATCATCTCTATTTTTAATTTTAAAACAGGCATAAATTTACTGTAGAATGCGGTGAATTATAAATTATTATTCGTGAGGATATTAAGTGGAATACACCACCGAATCTCGACAGATCAATATTCGCCGGCCTGTCTTTTCGGCGAATTGGTTTTACACCGGGGCCAACGGGTGCTCCCCCCAATACTACAGCACCTCCCCGGGCTACCATTTACTTTTGCCCTGCTTCAAAAAACGGTTAACTTTGCTCAGTGGATTTTTACACAGGATGGGCTTTTCAGGAAAGTTTAAATGAATTATAAAATCGTATTACACTCGTTGAGCAGGATTCTCTTTTTGCAGTCCCTGGGAATGGTGCCGCCGTATTTATTATCTTACTTTTACAACGAGCCCCTGCATCACCACTTTTTAATTCCCATCATCATTCTCATAATTCCCGGTATCATTTCTGTCTTTTTCCGGGAATCTGTCCGCTCAATGGGGATCAAGGAATCCATGCTCATTGTCGTGCTATCGTGGATACTGGTCTCGGCCTTCGGGGCTCTGCCTTATTTGATAGGTCATGTTTTCGATAATTTTACAGATGCCTTTTTCGAAACGCTCTCCGGATTTACTGCGACGGGATCCACCGTGTTAACGGATATTGATTCACTGCCCCGCAGCATATTGTTCTGGCGGTCTGAGACCCATTGGCTTGGGGGAATGGGGATTGTTGTTCTGGGAATTGCCATTTTCCCATCCCTGGCTGGGAATAAGACGCTTTTCAGCTCTGAGGCGCCGGTTTCCTTTATGGATGAGGAGCTTTTTCCAAGGATTGCCGTCATTGCAAAATCCTACTGGAACGTGTACATTCTCTTTACGGTCATAGAAGCACTGTTATTACTGCCGGCCATGGGCTGGTTCGATGCCGTTACGCATGCCTTTGCCACTATTGCAGGCGGGGGCTTTTCCACCCATAATGCAAGCATTGCGTATTTTAACAGTGTCTATGTTGAAGTTGTGGTCATGATCTTCATGATTGCCGGAGCCACCAGCTTTATTCTGCATTATCATGCTTTGAAGGGGAAATTTCATTATTTTAAAAATTCAACTTTCATGCTTTTCATGGGCCTGACGCTCACCGCCACACTGCTCATCACGGCAAATCTTTATCTGTTTGGTGATCACTACCAGAATATCTGGCATACGCTGAGACTGGCGACCTTCAACGTGGTTTCTCTCATCACGACGACGGGATTTGCCATAGCAGATTTCAAATACTGGCCGGCCTTCAGTGTTTTAGTTCTGATCATATTGATGTTCATCGGGGGGATGCCGGCTTCGACCAGTGGTTCCGTCAAAGTCACCCGGTATCAGATCATCTTTTATAATCTCAGGAGCATTTTTAAGAGTTTCTTTCACAGAACAGCTGTCACAAGAATTTGGAAAAACGGCAGGTCTATTGACTCAGACATGGTGCTCACTACCCAGATGTTCGTATTAACCTATATTTTAATTTTTGTTATTTCAGGATTACTTCTGGTGGGCTTTGGCAACTCACCCGCAACGTCTTTCAGCGCAGTCGCGGCAACTCTGGGCAACGTGGGACCCGGTATTGGTGCTGTGGGTCCCTACGATAATTTTGCGGGGCTTTCTTCCGTCGTAAAATGGATTTTATCCTGTGATATGCTGCTGGGCCGCCTGGAGATATGGACGCTGCTGACCCTGGTCATTCCAGAATTCTGGGGCATCAAATAAGTCGTACGTTCTTTTACAGTCCGGAGGTCAGTTCTTTGTTGTCAGGTGATTCAGCAGGATGGCTCCTGCAGCGGCAAGATTGAGACTTTCCACATGGCCTTTGCGCGGAATAGTGACTTTCATCGTCATGAGTTCTTCCAAAGCAGGATCCAGCCCATGGGCCTCATTGCCTAAAACAAGTGCCCAGTCAGACTCGGGATTAAGCTGCAGCGCTTCAAGCGGATCACCCTTCATCACACCCCCGATGAGTTGATAGGTGCGGCCTTCGGCTCCGGAAAGAAATTCGATTAAATTTTTTTCATAAATCGACAAATAAAAATGTGCCCCCATGGCAGACCTGACGACCTTTGGACTAAAAGGATCTACCGAATTACCGGAGAGAACTACCGTTTCGAGACCGAACCACTCCGCTGTCCGCAGCAAAGTCCCCAGATTCCCCGGGTCGGAGATACTGTCCAGTATGAGCAAATTCCCCCTGGTCATTGGTTCGGCAGTAAGCAGTGTCAGCGGCAAAAGGGCTGCAATTCCCTGGGTATGCAGGGTATCGGTAATTTTTCCAAGGCTCCTGCCGGAGGTTACTTCCCATGAGATATGCCGGCTTGTTAGCTCTTCGATAATCCCGGCCCCGTGAGCCGAGTCCTGAAATTCTTCGCTCATCCATAATTTTTCAACCGGATAATTTGCAGACAGGCACTCCTTAACCAGCCTGAAGCCTTCGATGAGATATTGCCGGTGCTGTTTCCGATATTTTTTTACGGAGAGAGATTTTAGGAATTTAATCTCAGCCTGTGAGAGCATCGTCAATAAATGAAGCTCTAAAGAAGCTCAATGCCAATAGGAGCATGGTCTGATCCCATGACATCAGGGAGTATAAATGCGTCTTTCAAACGACTGCGAAGCGGTGGTGATATGCAAAAGTAGTCAATCCGCCACCCTACATTTCTGCTCCGGGCTCCACCCATATAGCTCCACCAGGTATAGTGACCGTTTCCCTGATGAAATTCACGAAATGTATCAATGAACCCGGCGGCAATTAGATTGTCAAACCCCGACCGCTCTTCATCGGTAAATCCGGCATTCCCCGGCTTCGTTTTGGTCGTTTTATTCGACTGGGGGTTAGCAAGATCGATCTCTTTATGAGCAACATTCAGGTCTCCGCAGAAAATGACAGGCTTCACTTTTTCAAGCTGTTTGAGGTAAGCCAGAAAATCCACATCCCATTCTTTATGGCGGTATTCAAGGCGCAACAGTCCTCTTTTAGCATTGGGGACATATACGTTCACCAGATAGTAATCCGTAAATTCCGCTGTAAGAACCCTTCCCTCGGCATCGTGTTTTTCAATTCCTATATCGGAGATTACCGATAGAGGTTCAGTTTTTGAAAATATGGCGGTGCCGGAATAACCCTTTTTTTCGGCAGAGTTCCAGTACTTAAAAGGATATTCAGGGAGATCCAGTTTCACCTGTTCAGGTCTGGCTTTCGTCTCCTGAAGGCAGAGAATATCAGGAGAATGCTCTTTTACAAACTCCTGGAAACCCTTTTGCAGCACTGCCCGGATACCGTTTACATTCCACGAAATAATTTTCAAACCGACTCCTTTACTTGCGGATAAGAAACCGTGATCAGGTGTTCTTCCGTCTTTTTCAGGGTTTCTTCATACAGAGGTTCCAGTTCCAGCCCCGCTTCGATTTCCCGTACAGTTTCAAGATTTGCCTTAGTTTCCGGATGGGGGGGGACGAAAAAGGAACAGCAGTCCTGATAAGGTTCAACGGATATTTCGTAGGTGCCGATCTGCCGCGCCCTGTTGATAATGTCCTCTTTGTTATGTCCTGCCAGGGGGCGCAAAACCGGAAGAGAAGCGGCATCGTCAACGGCTCGTATGTTCGAGAGGGTTTGAGAGGCAACCTGCCCGACATTTTCAC
>JAADGM010000024.1 GCA_013152375.1 FCB group bacterium
ATTTTTATATGACTCTCTGTCTTTCAGGAAATTATCCGTCGGGGAAATGGCGGACTGGCTCATCAATGAAAGTGCCGTGAGCCATCTCTCTCTGGGTAAATATGAACGCGAACTGGACGGGAATTTCGACTACAGCGGTTTTGATTTTCCCGAATTCGAAAAGCGGTTCAGGGAAAAAACAGCGGATGAAGACGATGGCGGCTACGAGGTCTTACTCCCGGCTCTGGTGACAGCCTATGCACAGGTTTCCGGTCAGGCCGATAAAAAGTACTGGGCCGAAAAAACGCCCGGCCACGAAAAATATCTGCAGGCGCTTGCGGATTGGTATCCGGATATGAAGGTACTCTACATCATCCGGGACCCGCGGGACACATACGCCTCAAATAACCGGAAGAAGCAGCGGCAGTCGGCAGGGAAGGAGACTCTGGAATTAGGCCGTTTTATTTACAGATGGGGGATGAGTATCTGGCATATGCAGTATTTTCAGCAGTCGTCAATTAATGGTCTGATCATACGCTACGAGGACCTGCTGAGGTATTCTGCGTCAACGCTGTCTCTGGTGACGGGTTTTCTGGGACTGGAATATGAAGAATCCTTGGCAACCCCCACAAAATTGAGCCATCCCTGGCATGGCAACTCCATGTTCAAAGATAAATTTTCTGCCATCAGCACAGCTCCCATCGGCCGGTGGAAGGAATCCCTCACACAGCCCCAGGTAGAAATCATCGAGAGTTTACTGGGCAAGACCATGTCGATTTACAACTATCAGGTATCGACTGCACGCCGGTCCTTTATTAAATCGCTGTCAGCTCTGAACCACAAAAAGAGGTTACTGGGCATGCTGTTCAGATTGTACTGGCCTCTTGAAATTCCGAAGCGCCTGAAACCAATTTCTTGTTCTGCGCTGTCCAACAATGATAATATTGCAGAAAACAAATAGGGATAAAGAAAGCGTGAAATTTCTTCATAGCGCGATAGAATTAAAGCAAAGGCAGGCCAGATGCGGCAAAATCAAATCTTCCATAAGGGATCTGGAATTTGAGTGTGTTACTGAGTGTAATATCTGCGATTCTGACGATATATCCGTGATTTCGGACAGGGACCGCTATGGCAACCCGATCAGGACCGCCGCCTGTAACAACTGCGGATTGATTTTTTTAATGGATCGTCTGACAAATGAAAGCTATGATATCTTTTATAAGGAAGAGATCTATCGAAAATTAATCTATGAATATAAGTATCACGGCAGGGCGATCTCCAGCAAATCGCGGTTTAAACAGCAGATTCAGTATGCAGCAAAATTATTGGGGTCAATTGACGGGATCGTTGATATCAGAGAGGGCCTGACCTTACTGGATATTGGCGGAAGCGAGGGCGGTGTATCCATGGAATTCAAAAAGAGATATGCGGTTGACGCCACAGTCATCGACCCGTCACTGCAGGAGCTGAAGGTCGCTGAATCCGTCGGTTTAAAAGGTGTCAACTCTAATTTTGAGACCTGGGAGACCGATGAAAAATATGACCTCATTTTATTGTGCAGAACTGTAGAGCATCTGTATGATCTAAAATTTGTGCTGGAGAAGATTGGGACAATGCTGAAACCGGGCGGCACATTTTTCATGGATTTCCTCGATTTTAATTGCGAATGCAGGCGCTATGGCCCGCCGCAGAATGTCAGCCGGATCGACCATTGCTTCTGGCTGACATCCCGGACAGCCGAAAAAATTCTACCCTATCTTGGGTTTAAAATAAAAGCGAAGCTATATAATTTAGGATCCGGTAACCTGGGATTACTGCTTGAAAAGGGGGAAAAGAAACCAATTGCTGAAATTTCACAAATTGAGGATTCCCTTATTTACTATCAGAAACTGAATGATGAGTGGGTGATCAGTAATTTGCCCGGGTCATGGATAGGCAGCTGGAAATATAAAATGAAAAAAAAGATCAGGCGTTTCATCCATTAGTCTCCAAAATACGAATAAATGAAAATCAGCCTTGAACAAATTGAATTAGTGGTTTATGACTTTGACGGTGTCATGACGGACAACCGGGTTATGGTCGATGAGGAGGGTCGTGAAGCCGTGGTGGTGAACCGGGGCGACGGCCTGGCGGTGGCCGAACTTAGGAGATTGAAGATACGGCAGATCATCCTTTCTACAGAGAAAAACCCGGTAGTCAGCCGTCGGGCGGAAAAGTTGAAAATTCCCTGTCTGCAGGGGTCATCTGATAAGAAAGATACTTTGATAAAACACCTTAAAAAGCATAATATAAACAAAGAACAGGTCATTTATTTTGGCAATGATATTAATGATCTTGAAGTGATGCAGTGGGTGGGGTTCTCAATAGCGCCTGCCGACGCGCATCCTGAAATTAAAAAAATTGCCGATTTAATTTTGTCCTCCGGAGGGGGTGAAGGTGTGATCCGGGAATTTTTAGACCTGATCAGGAATCCATAAAAATGAGAAAATTAATACAACAGCGAATTTCAGAGAGCATGGCTGTCAAAAATGAACTTCGGCAGGATCCGGCCGTCATCGACAGGATCCGTGAGATTTCCGACAGTATTGCTGAGGGGTTCGACCGCGGTGGTAAAGTAATCTTTGCCGGGAACGGCGGGAGCTTCTCAGATGCCATGCATCTCGTGGGTGAATTTGTCTGCCGGTTCATGCTGGAAAGGCGCTCGCTGCCGGCACTTGTACTGGGGGCCAATAATGCCGCCCTCACAGCCATTGGTAATGATTACGCTTACGAGGAGATCTTTGCAAGAGAATTGGCAGCCCTGGGGAACCCGGGGGATGTCTTTATAGCGATTTCCACCAGCGGGAATTCCGGTAATATTCTGCGTGCCGTCGAAGCTGCCAAGCAGCAAGGGCTCCGCGTCTTCGGACTGACGGGCGGCGAGGGTGGAAAATTGTCTGCTATATGCGACTGTATTTGTGTCCCCACTACCGTGACGGCACGTATTCAGGAAGCTCATATCCTCATCGGCCACATCATCTGTGAACTGGTTGAAAAGCGGCTGTTCGATAACACTTAACTGACTTTATATAGGAGAATCAATGTCCACATTTATCATTGCGGAAATCGGGATCAATCATAACGGAGACATCAACCTCGCAAAGAAGCTCATAGACGGGGCTGTTTTTGCCGGCGCTGATGCCGTTAAATTCCAGAAACGGACCATTGACAAGGTCTATACGCCCGAAGAACTGGACGTGCCCAGACAGAGTCCCTGGGGGACGACCAACCGTGAACAGAAATATGGTCTTGAATTTGGGAAAACGGAATTCGATGAAATTGACAGTTACTGCCGGCAGAAGGGCATCGAATGGTATGCGTCCGCCTGGGATCTGGAAAGTCAATTGTTTTTGAGACAGTATGATTGTCATTACAACAAGGTCGCCTCAGCCATGCTGACCCACCGGAAACTCCTGGAAGCCATCGCAGAAGAAAAAAAACATACTTTTATCTCGTCGGGAATGAGCACACTGGAGCAGGTTGAAAAAGCCGTCGAAATATTTAAAAAGGCCGGCTGCAGTTATGAGCTGATGCACTGCAACAGCTCCTATCCCATGCCCGAAGATCAGGCCAATTTGAGAATGATAGAAGTCCTGCGGGAGAGATTCGGCTGTGATGTGGGCTACAGCGGCCATGAGGTCGGACTAGTGGTCTCTGTGGCAGCCGTGGCCCTGGGGGCAACCTCGCTTGAACGCCATATCACCCTGGACAGGTCCATGTACGGCTCGGACCAGGCGGCTTCGGTAGAGATCATGGGCTTTTACCGGTTGGTGCGGTATATCAGGTCGGTTGAAAAGGCTCTGGGCGTGCCGGAAAAGATCATCTATCCGGTAGAGGAAAAGGTCAGGGGCAAGCTCCGCCGTATCGATACGCTGTAAATACTGATACACCGACCGGATCGTATTATCCGCAGTTCCGGGAAGTGCCATACCATTCAGTTTCTGAAAACCTGTCGTGAACGAGGTCCCGTAACTGCATCCTGCAGTAACCCCAGCCTGATATGTACGGGATGGGGTGTTTTCTGTTAAATTTGCGGATAGAGAAAGAGTATCTGATGACAATGCGCAAGCTGAAAGCGGCATATGACGGCAAATAATTCCAGACCTCATATCCTCCTGATCATCTCCCGGGGAGAAGCGGTGCGGAATTTTTTATATTCCGACACTTTGAAAATATTACATGAAAAAGCAAGGGTGACGCTCCTGTCAGTTCTTGATGATGAACGTTTTACCGATCGTTTTGCGCCTCTGGTTGACGAGATCATCCCCCTTAAGCAGTTCTCCGAGAAGAAAATATTAAAATTTTTCCGCACGCTCGTTCACGATGCCCATTTTCGCTGGCTCTGGAGCGGCGTGGCCAAAAACCGCTGGGAAACGGATGATTACACGGCCCGGTCTTCTGTTCAGAAGTCACTGAAACGACTGCTGACTAAAATAGTGGTTTTCCCCATTGCCAACCGGCCGGCTTTAAAGATCCTCACAAAACTTGAAAGATGGCTGAGCTTCGTTCTGCGGCCGACCCGCCAGTTTGATGAAATTTTCAAGACAAGAAAACCCGACCTGGTTTTCAACTGTTCCCACATTCACGGCCCCGCCGGCGAACTGCCCGCCAAGGTGGCCCGTAAATTGGGCATTCCCACGGCCGGTTTCATTTTTTCATGGGATAATCTCACGTCCCGGAGCCGGATCTTTGTCCCTTATGACTATTTCTTTGTCTGGAATGACAATATGAGAAATGAGCTTTTGAAATTATACGATGACATTCCCCCTGAACGGGTGTTTATTACCGGGACCCCCCAATTTGATTTTCACTTTAAATCCGAATACAGCTTATCCCGGGAAGTCCTGGCAGACAGAATAGGGTTTGACGCCGAAAGACCCTTCATCCTTTATACGACGGGCGTGGACAGACATTTCCCGGAAGAATATAAGCATGTGCGGAAAATCATCTCCATCCTCGACGAACTGGAACTGGATCCGAAACCTCAGTTGGTGGTCCGGATCTATGTGAAGGGGACCAGTCCGGAGATGGTTGAATTGTCAAAACAGGGACAAAAAGATGTTTTCTGGCCAGCTGTGGCCTGGGATCGGAAATGGTTTACGCCCCTGTATGAGGACCTGGAAATTTATACCAGCTTAATTCACCATGCCTGCCTGAGCATCAACGCCGCTTCCACCGTGTCCCTTGAATTTATCATGCACGACAAGCCCGTCATCAATATCGGCTTTGACCCGCCGGGGAGCAGCTTGCCCCATCATTTACGCTGGTCCCGTCATATCAATTTTGATCATTACAGACCTGTGGCGGAAAGCGGTGCCGTCGCCGTCGCTGAAAGTGTCGCCGAGCTGAAGCAGATGATCACAGAGGCATTGACGAACCCCGGTAAACAGTCAGCAAAAAGAGCTGAATTCACAAAGCGGTTTTTCGGGTCTTATCTCGACGGACATGCCGCTGAAAGAATTGCGGACCGGCTCATTAAACTGGCCTCCGGAGATTGAAGGAGTTTGCGGATAATCCCATAACCGGCATTGACGCCTGAATATCATGACAAGCCAATTGATCCCAAGAATATACCGGTCGTTTTTGAGAATTTCAAAAAGAACCTATGCCGTTACAAACCACCTGCTTTCGGGCAACAGATCGGAAAAATATCTCTATGTCAGTCATCACAAATGTGCGACGCAATATGTAATTAATATACTGAAAGCAGTGGCGGATTTAAACCATCTGCCGGGTGTAAAATGCGATTGGCGCAGGAAAATAACCGCAGCCGAACTGCTGCTGAATAAATTTATTCTGATACAGGACTATAGTTCTGACATTATTGAGCTCACCAGGATAAAAGGCCGGGGATTTCATGTTATCCGGGATCCCCGGGATATTCTCGTGTCCATGTATTTCTCGCATAAAAAATCCCATATTGTCCGGGATCCGAAGGCTCATGAAATTCTGGACAATCGCAAGATTTTAAATGAAATTTCCGAAGAAGAGGGATTAAAATATCTGCTGGACCATTCAGCGTACTTCAACCGCATCACCACCGAGATGGCGGGCTGGGATTACAGCCGCGAGAATTTTCTGGAACTAAAATATGAAGATTTGATCAGCGACCCCTTTTCCCGGTTTAAAGCAATCTTTAGTTTTTTGGGTGTTAAGATTGAGGACCCGCAGCTGAAGAATATACTGGAAAGATTCAGCTTTCAAAGGCTGAAAAAGGAAGTAAAGGGGGCTGACAAGACCGTCAGCCATTACAGAAAGGGCCGGCCCGGAGACTGGGAAAATCATTTTACACCGGACCTGAAAAAAATATTTAAATCAAACTATAATGACCTGCTCCTGAAACTGGCCTATATTGAAGATGTGGACTGGTAACCCGATACCCATGACCCCTCAAAAAAAAATATTGATCATTTCAGGTGTAAAGCCCTTCCCCGGGAATTCAGGGCAGCAGATGAGGGTCCGGAACAGCTTGAGGGCCCTGCGGGGACAATTCCACGTCACCTTCCTGACCGTCGGGAAAAAGAACGAGATCCCGGCGATCAAACAGGCACTGGGGAACTATGTTGATGAAAGTCTGGTCCTGCCGTCTCTGGCGACCGACGGAGGTCTCAGAGGTCTGTTCTATAAAGTGATGTCCGCGCTGTATTCGGTTGTGACCGGACTCAAAAGATCTAACTTCATTCTGGGGAGAGTTGAGCTAACTCCCCACCGGGTCCGGGAATTTTGCGATCTCCACAGGTACGATTTAGTCCTGTTCGAGTACTGGCATACTCACAGGATTGCCAAATACTGTAACCAAACGGGAATTCCCGCGGTACTGGACATGCATGATATTCTTTGGCAGACTTATCGGGTCTATCTGGCCCGGCATCGAAGCCCGCTTGTAAAATTCCTGGCCCCCATGTATCTGTCGGCTTATAAGCGGGCGGAAGAGTCCGCCTGGCGGCAGTATGATCGTCTCATCGCCATTTCTCAGGGCGAAGCCGAATATCTGAAGGGCCGGATCCCGGACTATAAAATCCTGCAGATCTCCATGGGGATTGACCTGGAAAAGTGGCCCTTCAACCGGAGACCGGTGAAACAGCCCCGATTCGGTTTCTTCGGGAGCATGTCCGGTGAACAGAACCGGCGCCAGGCCCGCTATTGTGTACGGGAGATCATGCCGCTGATCTGGCGGAAGCTCCCCCGGGCGGAGTTCTGGATAATTGGCGCCAATCCCACCGAAGACCTGCTGGCGTTACAGTCGGATGACCGTATTAAAGTGACCGGCTTTGTGGAGGATGTGCAGGCTGTACTTTCGGAACTGACGGCGGTGCACTGCCCCTGGGAAGGGACCTACGGCTTCCGGAGCAGACTGGTGGAAGTCATGTCTCTCGGTTGCCCGGTAATTGCCACACCGGACGCCGTTTCGGGCATGGGCTTTGAACGGGAAAAGGGGCTCTTCATCAGCCGGAAAAAGGAGGACTTTGCCGCCATCAGCCTGAAACTTGCCGAAGATGAAAAGTGGTCCCAAACAATGAGCCGGGCCGCCCGGAAACAGATCGAAGAAAAATACAGTTTCCAGGCCACCTATGGCAGGCTGGCTGAGGAACTCGGTAAATTAGTCTCTAAGAAATGAATCTCGTTGTCGTCTCACATAAACCCTGCTGGAGAGATCCCGGCTCGCCCACCGGCTATGTCACCGACGGGGGTTTCCCCTTTCAGATGGAAGCCATTGCGGGCCTGTTTGAGTCCACAACCCTGCTGGTTCCCGTTGACCGGTCGGCGCCTCCCGGTGCCGTAATGCCTTTGAAAGGACCTCAGTTAACGGTAGAACCCCTGTCTCTTCCCCGGGGAAGGGGCTGGCGCAGAAAGGTCTCCCTGTTCCCCTGGATGCTGGTGAATCTGCCGAAGATCTGGCGCAGGATCCGCCGGTCGGATGCCGTGCATACGCCCCTGGCCGGAGACATCGGGACTTTCGGGGCCGTCATCGCCTGGCTGCAGAAAAAACCCCTCTTCATCCGCTACTGCGGGCGCTGGGATCATGGCCCTCAGCTTCGCCGGAAGCTGCTGTTCAGATTCATGATCAGGATCGCCGGAGGACGGAATGTGGTCCTCGCCACCGGGGGCGATACAAAGCCGCCGGAGCCCCGGAATTCAGCCATAAAATGGATTTTTGCATCCTCCCTGACAAAGGCTGAAATTGGAGCCCTGCCTGAGCGGCCGCCCTACCGAAGGGGGAAGTCCCTGACGCTGGTGACCGTGGCCCGGCAGGAAAAGGGCAAAAACACGGACCGGATCATCAGCGCCCTGCCGGTAATAATGGAGCAATTCCCCGGTGTAAAACTTGAGATCGTAGGTGACGGCAGTGAGCTCCCCGGGCTGAAACGGCTGGCTGCCGACTCAGGCCTGGAAAAGGCCGTCGTTTTTCACGGCTATCTGGACCACGACGGGGTGATCTCTGTGCTGGTGAAGTCCGATCTTTTCTGCTTCCCGACGGATTCCGAAGGTTTTCCCAAGGCCGTTCTGGAGGCGCTGGCCTGCGGGTTGCCGGTAGTGACTACGCCCGTATCGGTTCTGCCCCTGCTCATCGGTGATAAAAACGGCATCCTGCTGCCGGACATCGAACCCGCTTCGATAGCCCGGGCCGTACTGACCCTTGCAGAAGACGAAAACCGGTTCAACAGGCTGCGTAAAAATGCGCGGGAGACCGCTCAGCAGTACACCCTGGAGAACTGGCAGCACGAGATCGGTCTTCACCTCGGCAGAGCCTGGGGAAAATTGGGGCACACCGACTGATGCTCTATCACCACGCGGCAAGGGGTTTACATTACAGCGGTATCGCCGCACTGGCCCGGAAGCTGCTGGCGCGGAAAGGCTGCTTCATCCTGAATTTTCATGGCGTAAACCGTGAGTATTACCCTAATTTACCGCCGTTGGCACAGACGGGTTTTACGGTGGCTGAATTTGAGGCGATCCTGTCGTGGCTGCAGAAACGGTTTACTTTTCTCACGCCTGAGGAGGCCCTTTCAGGCCAAAGATCCGGTGTTTTGCTAACCTTTGATGACGGGAAGCAGAATAATTTCACAAATGCCCGGCCCCTTCTGGAAAAATATAACGCGCCGGCCATTTTTTTTATTTCCACCCAGCCTGTGCTCGAACCGGATAACTGGCTGCATTTTGTGAAAACCAGAGCCCTGACCGGCTGGGACAGTCTGGAAGAAATACCGGACGATGTAGCAGCCGATCTCTACAGGGGACTGACAGCTGAGCAGGTAAGACTGTGCGCGGAGCATCCCCTGATCACGATTGCAGCCCACACGGTGAGCCATCCACTGCTCACCGATTGTGATGATAAAAGTTTAGCGGTAGAAGTGAACGAATCCAAACGGATATTGGAGGACCTGGGCGGAAAACGGGTGGATTGGTTTGCATATCCAAATGGAGTCTATAACAGGAGAGTGATGGAGGCAGTCAGAAGCGCCGGCTATAAAAAAGCATTTGCGGTGATCTCCCGCAGGCTGGGAGATGAGCCGTTCGAAATTACCCGTGTGGATATCAGTTTTCCCCACCCTTATTATCTCGATGCGAAATTGTGCGGGCTGTTTCTGAAGCCCTTTACCGGTTTTGCGGAAAAGTCCGGATTATAGTGGCTGCACCCAAAACATCGGTTATCTATATCACCGACTCCCTGGGCAGGGGCGGCGCTGAAAAACAGCTCTATTACCTGTGCAGCAATCTGCCCCGGGATAAGTATTCAGTGGGGATCATCAGTTTGAACGATGTCCCCTCAAAAACCTACAGCAACCGACTGACGAAGTTGGGCATCCCCATCTGGCAGCTGACGCCGGAGGACAGCGGCCTGTCGAACCGCTTGCGGGCCATCACACGGATCCTGAAGGCGAAAAAACCGGATATCATCCACTCCTGGAGTTTTTATGCCAATCCCTATGCCTCTGTTTGCGGGTTTCTGGCCGGTATTCCCGTCCGCCTGGGTTCACTGCGGAATAACCCCTTTTCGGTGGCCATCAGGGCCATGAATCCCCTGCTGCGCTGGCTGGCCTATCACTCCGTGAACGGGTTTGTGGTCAACAGCCGGATCGCCAGGGACCAGTTGATTGAAAACGGCTATCCCACGGAAAAAATATTTTATGTGAGAAATGCCCTCGAAATAGACGATACTGCGCATCTGCAGACGGAGCCGGCCGATCTGTCGGGGTTTGGAATTGACCCCTATACAAAAGTCGTGGCCACGGTGGGGAATATCCGGTCCCAGAAAAATCACAAGCTGTTTGTCGAAGCCATGCAGAATGTTCTGCAGACAGTTCCCGATGTTAAATGCCTGATCGTCGGCGTGAACATCCCCCGGGAGGAGGCTCTTTTCAGGTCCCTGCAGCAGCAGATAGCAGGGCTGGGTCTCGAAGACAGCATTCACTTCACCGGACAGCGGGATGATATCCCTCAATTACTGCGGCGTATAACGGTCTTCTGTCTCACCTCATTGTCCGAAGGCACGCCGAATGTCGTCCTGGAAGCCATGGCAGCAGGTGTGCCGGTGGTGTCAACGAATGTGGGGGACGTCCCGGAGATCATCACCGATGGGGAAAACGGCCTGCTGGTGGATTCGGGAGATGCGGCCGGCCTGTCCCGCAAGGTGACGGCCCTGCTTGAAGATGAAAACCTGGCTACTAAGCTGGGTGAGGCCGGGAAAAGGACCATCCATGAAAAATATTCCGTCAGCCGCTCGGTGGGTGAGATGGAAACGGTCTATGCAAATTATCTGAACGGGAAAAAACAGAAATGAACACAAGCCCCCAACCCCGCTGTAAAATTTACAGCGCCGACGAAGCTGACCCCCAGCAGCTGAAAACCCTCTTAGACAGCTGTTTTGCCGAAGAGAAGAGTGACTTCCTGAGGTCACAGGGCAGCTGGTACTGCAATGGGAGAGAAAATCAATACGTTATTGCCACTTCACCCTCGGAGTATGTGGGCTACTTTGCCCTGATACCCGCCAGGTTAAGAGTGGATGAAGAAGTATTTCCCGGTGCCTGGCTGATTGATATTTATGTTCTTCGCGAACACAGGGTGCGCAGATATGAATCTGCAGCCGACGCCTTCATGCGGGAAAAATACGGCCTGCTCATCGGTTTCCCCAATATTCTGGCTGCCAAGATCCATAAAAAACACGGCTGGGGTGTGCGGGATGACCTGAAGCTGCAGATGTTCCCCCTGCAGCCCCTGAAAATTCCCCTCGTCAGAGAAGCCCGGGGCCTGAAAGGGGCCGTCCTGAAAGCAGCCGCTTTACTGGGGACTCCCCTGCTGCAGATCCTGAAATTGACCGTGAGCCTGACTTCAACTCATGGTATCACAAAAACCCAAAAAGCCGATCCTGATGTCTTGGCGGCACTGGATTCAAAAATGCCCGTGAGATTCAGGACGATCGTGCGGGATCGGTCTTATTTCCAGTGGCGTTTCCTGTCTGCCCCCCACGCCGATCAGTTTAAGTACTATTTGGCGCAGGGAGAAACCGGAGAGCTGGAACTGGGCCTTATCACGCGTACATTTACCCGCGACGGGGTGACGATCACCCGCATTGTTGATCTGATCGGGGCTGTCACCAATGCTGAATTATTAAAACGAGCCGTTGGTGAGGTGCTCCGCGATGCTGCTAAAGCCGGCAGCGCTTACGTTTCTGTGATCTCATCACTCCG
>JAADGM010000131.1 GCA_013152375.1 FCB group bacterium
TTCAGGGTTGTACTGTAGCAAGGTTTTGACCCCCAGGCCCGAACATTTGGCAATGACATCCAGTTTTACCGGTTTGTCGATCTCCACTTCCTGCCAGGATAAGACCGGTTCAGGATCAACCCGAAAGCCCCACTTTTCAGGGTTGTTTGAGATATAGATCGCCGCCATAATATTGGGGACATAATTGCGGGTCTCCCTTGGCAGGCGGGTTAATTTCCAGTAATCCCTGGTATGATTCCGTTTGATGGCCCGTTTGACCGTACCCGCACCGGAATTATAGGCTGCAAAGGCTAAATACCAGTCCCCAAACTCTGCATAAAGATCTTTCATGTGACGGGCAGCTGCATGGGTGGATTTCTCAAAATCGTTGCGTTCATCAACCCACCAGGTACTATTTAAACCGTATAATTTTCCGGTGGATTTCACAAACTGCCACAAACCCGAGGCGTATTTATGTGAATAGGCATCCGGTTTTAAACCGCTTTCGATCATGGCCAGGTAAAAAATTTCAGGCGGAACTTGTTCTTCCTCCAGAATCGGCAGGATGATGGATTTATAGCGATCCATCCTGTCCAGCCATTTCTGTACACTTTGCCGCCCTTTGGTCTGGTAGAACTTTATGATGCTGGCAACTTTCCGGTTGTAAGTGATGGGAACATGCCCCGGAATGATCTCCACACTTTCTTCAACATATTCCAGATCATCCAGGGTTTGATTATAAATGAATTCGTTTAATTTGTCTCTGAGGATGGAGACCGACAAACCGTTATCAGCCGAGGAGATCGTCTCTGCGTCGTTCTCATAATAATCTATCGCCGCAGTGAGCATGCGGTTGAACTCAAGATACTGAAATTCATCCGCTACCGTGACGTCTTTCAATTCTGATAAGGCTTCAAAAACCAGTTCGAAGAGA
Organism: FCB group bacterium; assembly: GCA_013152375.1. Taxonomy (GTDB): domain Bacteria; phylum Fidelibacterota; class Marinisomatia; order SCGC-AAA003-L08; family JACNLC01; genus JAADGM01. The sequence continues at coordinate 914 of JAADGM010000131.1, forward strand.
TAGACGGCCTCCAGCGTGTCACCGCTGACGTCAGCTATGATAGCATCTGCAAACAGAGTCTTGGTCTCCGCCATCCGGCTGTCGTACAGGTCAGATTCTTCCGGGAATTCCCTTTCATGCGTCGAGTCGGGAAGGATCTCAATTTGCGTACTCTGCGGTGAAACGTCACTGATATTCAGTGATTCCGAAGTGAATTCAAACCCGGCAACAAGCCCAGGCACTAAGTACCAGAGAACTGTAACTGCCCCAATAATGTATGTTTTCTTTAAATTTTTCAAGCGTGAAATTTATCCTCTTTCAATGACGTCAGGCAATGAACACTTCTGCGTTTATCAGCGGACAATTCCGACATTGCCCGGATTGGCAGAATTCTTTTTCCAATTGGAGTATCCCCTGCTGATATCCGAATGTGACTTTGGGGTTCAGCTCCCAGACTTTTAACCTGCTTTTAATTAGCCCGTAAATCTGTGTTGGCAGTGCCATCCAGGCCTCGAAAAGATCGGTACCCTCATGAACCGCCTTGAACGGCAGGACGATATTCCCCATGATTTCTTCCAGAGTAGAAATTCCCGGCGTTAAAAACCCGCGCGAGGCCAGGATGCGGCAGTATTCCTTCAGCCTGCGAAGAGAGATATCCCTGACTTTGCCCGGGTCGGTTGCCAGCAGAACCGCCAGCAGAACCAGCAGGGACACCCGGTAACGCGGGTGGCTCAGGGGGCGTTTGCGTCCCATGACCCAGTTCAGACGGTCACAATGGATAACACACGCTTGCAATAGCGCCGGGATCGAGATGTCACCGGCATCCAACTGCTGCATAAGAAATAATTGTAATTTCAAAACGGAGCTGAAATTACCTTTGGGGTCAAGCATACTCAGTGTCCGCATGATCACGGTTTGGGTATCGGGAGGAGAAAACCGCGCTTTCAGGGCTTCCCAACGCTGGCGGCTGAAACAGCGAACCAGCTCTTCGAAAATATCTTCACTCTTATCGAGAGCCAGCTGTGAGCAACTTTCTCCCGCTCTGCCGGGCAGCATACTCAGAACTAAAGTGGGGATGCGTTCTATATCATTCAGAGCAATATCCGCTGGAACGCCATAGCGGATCACATGCAGGATGACATCGGCAAAGGCCGGATCATTTTTATGGTGATGACGTATCCAACCGTGAGAATGCTGATGGATTTCAACATCCCCCCGACGTATGACGCCGGTCTCAAACCGGATCACAGCATTCTTAAAATCAGGGCCGGAATAGGGATTCAGCACACCTGGATCTACGATAGTCACAGGACCCTGTGTAGTGTGAAATGTGTTCCCGCGCTGGTTTCGCCACAGGGGATAAAGGTTGGCTTCCTCCGAGATTCGAAGCGTTATCGGGTGGTTTTGAGTTTCTACGGACTGATACTGCATTTATTCAGATCATGGCAACCAGTGAATTTACGCATAATCACAATGTAAAAGGCAACAGAAGTCAAACAGAGGGTCCTGCTCTGTCAGGCTCCGTACCCTGTTTCGCTACGGATATCACAGCGTAGGTTTGGCGCAGAAGTTCATCCCGTTTATCTTCTGTCAAACCCTGTGTCAGAATAGGTGCGCCCACCTTCAGGCGGATTTTTTTTCGTCTGAATTTAAAACTGTTCCTGGGTAATACTTCGCGAGACCCAATAATCGTTACCGGAACCACCGGCAGCTGCGTTTTGATCGCTAACAGAAAGCTCCCCTTTTTAAATCTGCCAAGTTCACCTGTCCGTGAGCGGGTTCCCTCAGGGTACACGAGAACCGAAGAACAGGAACGCTTTAAATACCGCACAGCCCGGTCGATGGAAAGTCCCGCTTTTTCACGATTCTGGCGGTCAACCCGCACCATCCCGGCAGCGTACATACCCCAGCCGAAGAGGGGAATGCGGAAAAGTTCTTTTTTTGCCAGAAATACAATATTGTAGGGCAGGCAGGCAACGGCTACAGGGATATCAAGTGCGCTCTCATGATTTCCCACAAAGACATATTTTGCATCAGGATCGAGTTTCTCCAATCCGCTCACCTCATATTCCAGCCCGGAGGACCACAGGACCCATTTGGACCACCAGCGGGGCATACTCCCGACAAACTTTTTCCGGGTGTCAAAAAAACCGACCAGCAGGACCATAACGCCCACAACAACCGTTGCCGCTATCAGGTTGGTGAGAATCCAGGCAACTCGGATTTTGTATTTCACAGGCTAAGGCTATCCCCTTTAAAATATGGCTGCAGGGGCTCAGGAAGTGTAACGGTGCCGTCCTTCTCCTGAAAGGTTTCCAATAAGGCGATCATCAGCCGGGGCGTGGCCACACCTGACCCGTTGAGAGTGTGCAGGAACTGTACCGTATTATCGGATTTTCTGCGATATCGGATATTCCCCCGCCGGGCCTGGAAAGCTTCAAAGTTGCTGCAGCTGGAAACTTCCAGATACTTCTCCATGGCCGGAGCCCAGACTTCGATATCATAGCATTTGGCCGCCGAAAATGACAGGTCTCCGGTACTTAATTCGACTACTCTGTAATGCAGACCAAGAAGTTGTAATATGGCTTCGGCATCGGCGGTGAGCAATTCCAGTTCTTCATAGGAAGTTTCCGGTGTGACGAATTTAACCATCTCCACTTTGTTGAACTGGTGTACCCGCAGTAAGCCACGGGTCTCTTTCCCATAGCTGCCGGCTTCCCGGCGAAAACAGGCGCTATAGGCCGTATATTTCCGGGGAAGCTCACCCTCTTCCAGAATCTCGTCCGCATGGATGTTGGTCACGGGGATCTCCGCCGTTGAAATGCAGTAGAGATCATCAGAAGGTATTTTGTACATATCCTCTTCAAATTTGGGCAGTTGTCCCGTGGTTTGCGTGGCGGTTTTCCCGGAGAGAAAAGGGGGAAACAGTTCGGTATAGTTCTGTTGTTCCGTGTGGTGATCCAGCATGAAATTAATGAGCGCCCGTTCTAGTCTGGCGCCCTGACCGGTGTAAAGCGGGAACCCCGCCCCGGAAATTTTTACTGCCCTTTTTAGGTCAAACAACTGTAAATCTTCTCCGATTTTGAGATGATCTTTCAGAGGAAAGGAAAATTCCGGTTTTTTTCCCCAGTCCCTGACGAATCTGTTGTCAGACTCATCCGTCCCTATGGGTACGCCCTCGTGAATGATGTTCGGCACATAGAGCAGACGTTCATTTAACTGCCCGTCAACTTCTTTTAACTTCAAATCAAGTGTCCTGATCCTGTCCGAAACCTCACGCATTTCTGCAATTTTCCCCGAAGCATCTTCCCCTCCCCGTTTGAGGATGGCGATCGCGGCAGAATTTTTATTACGCAGGGCTTTCAGGTCTTCCACCTCTTTCAGGATGCCTCGACGCCGCTCATCCAGTGCCAGAATTTCATCGATATTCACATCCGAACGTTTACCGGATACGGCGTCACGAACCCGCTGTGTATGCTCGCGGATGAATTTAATTGATAACATATTTCAGTATTCTACTTTCTTTTATCTTTTATCTTTATTCTTTATTCTTTATTCTTTATACTTGACCCCACCGCAACGAAGGCCTGCCTCTTCAGCTAACCAGCTTCCGCGAAAAATTTACCGGGGAATATTATAACGAATCGACAGCATCAAATCAGTAAAATTATCTTTTTCGTAAAGCTGATCAGTCCTGAACTCCGCCAAAGACAGATTCAGTATAAAATGATGGTTCAGCTGCCGCTCCCATTCCAGTTTGATCATCATTCTGCTGCTGATCGGACCACTTAAAAATTGATGGAAATTATCATCATAAATCGCTGCAACATCCTGTTCTCCCCATCGCGTATTTTCCAGCGATAACCGCAGAATATCCAGTGGCGAAAGATCGGTTTGAAGCCGAAATCGCAGATCATCGGAATTACCGCCGGCCCAGAAACCAACGGGATAATCATAATGCCGGGGATTATTGATGGCAAACCGGTGAATATAGGTTCGGGGGTCGCACCAGGTGTATTCCAGATTCACGTACAGCGGATGGTCCGGAATATCGATCACTTGCGTAAAACCCGCCTGCAGGGCAAACCAGTTGTGGTTCTCCCGGGCGCTAAAGGTTTGGTAGGGTGCCCATTCGTCCATATAAAAAGCGCCATACAGACGCATACCCCGCACGATCCAATCCCAGTCGAATCCCATTTGAATATTATCGATATCACCCAGAGAGTGCTGGGCGGACCAATAGGGGAAAACCGGATTTACATATTCCAGCACAGAACCGGAGCCGCCTAAAATGACCTGTTCATAAAAGCCCACCCTGAAATTGTCCCAGGGATACAAATCCAACCGGTGGTGGGCGATATAGCGCGCGTAAACGGGATATTTATCCTTGCTGTTCAGGGAATCTTCATAAAGTTCGCTATACAGCCCCAGATCGGGGATGTTTGAGTACAGGGACCCCATGAAATAGGTGAAGCGGATGCGGGGAGATATCCGGTAGAGCAGATGAATCTGCGCAAAGGCCGGCATGGTGGCCGATATGCCCAGATTGCTCTGGGGAGAAGGGCCTGCAGACGTGCGGAATTTTCCGAAAGCCAGTTCAAATTTTGACGACATGAGGGCAATCCCTCCCTGTCCCTCATCGAAATCTACAGCATTGTCTGGCCAGAGAGCTTTGGTGTGAAAATCGGCATTCAGCTCAGGCTCATATGGGAATAGTTTGCTTGCTGTACTGATGGGTTCCCCGGATGTACTGATAGCCGTGTGCTTGTCGAATCTTCCCCAGGCATAGACCCAAAGATTAATATAGGGCGCAAAGATCGGAAAAGTGCCCGAAACTTTCACACCGGGTGTGACCCAGAGTACTCCGGATGGTACATAGTCAGGTGAGAGCTCAAACCCTGCGCTGCTGTATCTCAGGGCCAGCACAGGCTCGATCCTCACTTTATTCGATAATTTCCCCACGATGTTGAAATAGTCGGGACCGGGAATATTTTCTCTTACCGGTCGGAGAAAAAGGTCGTCGGTGATTTTCCGGTTTCTAATGGACATCATCTCACGGTTAATCCGTTCGGACAATGAAGTTTCTGTCGTCAAACCCTGGGGGTATAACCCCGCCGCCAGCAAACAAATCAGTACTGTAAGTCGCGCCCGGCTCATCATTCACCCTCAGTCAGAGTTTTAAAATAGCGGATCGTTTCTGCCAGTCCGGTCGCCAGAGAGACTGAGGGTCTCCAGTCGAGGCGGGACTCTGCCAGCGCGATATTCGGTTTCCGACGCAGGGGATCGTCCTCGGGCAGGGGCTGGTAAGAGATCGCTGAAGAACTGTCCGTCAGTGTAATGATCTCTTCAGCCAGCCGGCCCATACTGATCTCGACGGGATTGCCCAGATTAACCGGTTGACTTATATCACTCTCCATCAACGCCATTAGACCGTTGACCATATCCGATACATAACAGAAGCAGCGGGTTTGAGAACCGTCGCCATATAGGGTAATATCTTCACCGGAGAGCGCCTGTAAAATAAAATTGCCGATCACACGACCATCCTGAAGGGCCATCCCCGGACCGTAGGTGTTAAAAATACGGGCCACCCGGATATCAACCTCAAACTGACGCCGGTAATCGTAAAACAGAGTTTCGGCGCACCGTTTTCCTTCGTCATAGCAGGAACGCTTTCCAATGGGATTGACGTTCCCCCAGTAGCTTTCGGGCTGGGGATGCACCTGCGGATTCCCGTAAACTTCACTGGTAGAGGCCTGGAGGATGCGTGAGCCGTATTTCCGGGCAATTTCAAGCACATTAATGGTGCCGAGTACTGATGTTTTCACCGTTCTCACAGGATCTAATTGATAGTGTACGGGACTGGCCGGGCAGGCCAAATTGTAAATGCGCTCGGCGGCTATATCCATCGGGACTGTAATGTCCTGCTGTATGAAGCTGAATTCAGATGAGCCCGCAAAATTCTGGATATTCAGTCCCGTGCTGGTATGAAGATTGTCCATACAGATAACCTCATGTCCCTCCTTCAGGAGCCGGCTGCAGAGATGAGATCCGATCAGACCCGCCCCACCTGTCACTAAAACTCTCATTCCCCTGATTTACCGGAAGTGCAGTTACAGGTTCTGCACTGAACCGTCCCTTTCCGGACTATTGGGAAACTACTGGGCTTACGTCCTTGAATCATTTTATAGGCTCTTGATGATAATTGCCGTGGCGGTCAAAATATTGATGACATAAATCAGATTATATTTCCGGACAACTTCACTCTGCAGCAAGATCTTATACACCACAAACAGCAGAATCAGAAGATAGCCGGTTACCGAGAGGACCATTTCAGAATGATGCAGGGTTGAAAACAGCAGAAGTATGATCAGCAGGAATTCGGTGGGGGAATCAAAGATATTGTGCTGCTTGAACATTCCCGGTGCCGAAAACAGCACGCCCAGCACCAGCAGCAGCCATAAATAGATTTCAGGGAAATTCAGCTCCATCGGGAAACTGCCCATCTGACTGATGATGATGTTCAAACCCGCAAGCAGGATCATGCCGATACTGACATTGGCTGCGCGGCCGGCATTCTTATCGAGAATAAAGAGATAGGCAGTTACGAGGGCAACAAAAACCATGACAATACCCCTATGCCCTACTATCGGTGACTCATAGATCTGATAGAGCGAGATCAGGAATAGCAGCAAAATAAAAAAATATATATACGCCTTTTTAAGAAAAGGAAATTTTTCAAATACTGCCGAATAAATTGGGATCTCCAGGGGTTTTTTATGCCCCAGATCAAAACGCAGAATCAGGAAAATGTGCTGTAGGGTGAAAATGACAAGCAGGGTAAGGGAAATGATCAGCCAGCGGCTGAAAGAGCTGAGATAGCCATAGGTCAGCAAAGCCAATATGCCCTGAACTGAGTACAGCAGAAAAACCGTATTTTTATGTGAAATCCCAAGATCCATGATCCTGAAATGAATATGGCTCCTATCTGCCACGAAAACATTCTTATGGCGCAGAAGACGTTGAAAGAAAACAACCGTCATGTCGATGATGGGTACGCCGAGGATAAGTATGGGGGCCCAGAAGGGGATGCCCGCAACCCGTGTGGCAACAATACTGATGATGGCATAGGAATACCCTATAAAATAGCTGCCGCTGTCCCCCATGAAGACCATAGCCGGAAAGGTATTGGCACGCAGGAACCCGAAGATCACGCCGCCAATGATCAGAATCAGGACGAAAAAGTCAGTGCCCTGAAGGAAAAAGGAGAGAACGCCAATGCCGATGATCGCCAATCCGGCAGCCAGACCATCCAAACCATCGATGAGATTTACGGAATTCGTCACCGCAACGATATATATGATCGTGAGGATGGCTGATATTGCCGGATGATCCGTTAAGAGGGGAATTTGTAAATACTGCCGGGTAATGCTCACAAACAGCAGCGCTGCCAAAGCCTGGGCAAACAGTTTATTGTAGGGTGATATGCTCCTGATGTCATCCACCAGGCCCACCATTACCAGAAAAGTTACTCCTGCGCCATAGGTTACCAATTCGGTGCTGAAGTCCATAAAAATAATTACCGAAATGAGCAGGGGAATAAAGAAAATGATACCGCCGGTTCCGGGAGTCGGGCGGGCGTGCATCTTTCGGTAATCCGGATGATCCAGGATATCCAGGTAATTCAGAAGCTTTACACCGACGGGCATCATCACCATCGTCAGCAGGAATGGGATCAGGATTACAAAATAGATATGTATCTCAGGGATCATTTGATCGGTTCCATCTCACCGGTAAATTTATGCAGGACTCTCTCGTATTCACCAAGGATCATTTCCCAGCGGAAACGTTGTTGGAACCGCTTTGTGCTGGCCTCTGCCATGCTTTGCAGCAAATCAGGTGAAGCCAGCAAAACATCAAATTCACGACTGCAATCCAGAACTGAATCAAAGTAATGGTTTTCCGGGCCCGCCACCCAGCGGTTATACGGATTATTCCGGGCCAGAACGGGTAATTCCGCTCCCATGGCTTCAACCAGCGAGGGATTGGTTCCGCCAACCGTATGACCGTGCACATACAGTTTTGCGAAATGTCTCAGAGCATTGACTTTGGCTTCTTCATAAACGGGTCCCAGAAAAACGGTGGAGTCATTGGCTACAGTGCGCAGTTTCCAGTGGTAGCGCTCTCTCTCAAAATCAATCCCGCCGACAATCACCAGCTTTTCGGCGCGGGGTTTTTGATTAAAAGCCATGATGATCTCGAGGAGAGAATTATCCTCTTCAATTCGGCAAATTGTAAGAATGTAATTATTTTTTTGCAAGCCCCAGTTTTTAATGATCTGCTCATCTGCGTCAGTAACGTGGAAAGCCCCGTAAGGGATCATGGTAAGTTTTCCCCGGGGTACTCTTTCCAGCAGATAGCGTTCGATCTCAGGGCAATCAGCAATGAGATGGTTGGACAAAAGACTGGCCGACTTTTCATTGAACCTCAGCCAAAGGCGCTGCAGGAATGACCATTTCTTTCGCCGCCATTCCACGCCATCCATATTGCAGACATTCATATTTTTTTTCAGTTTGAAAAGCAACCAGAAGATTGAGGTCCCGTAGCCCAGGGTGAGTTTTACGGAATTTTCACGGGAGGCGTGAATGATGGACTTCAGATCGAACAGGATCGTGTGGATTGAACGGTGAGAAATGACGGGGATGTGCACCCGGCGAATTCCCTTCCATACGTCCTCATAAATCCCGCCCCGGCCGTCCTGCTGACAATAAACTGTGACGCTCCATCCCTTGTCCGCCAGGTAGAGGGCCAGATGTTCGGCCAGGGTTTCGAAGCCTCCGTGCCCTGCCGGAATGCCCCTGGTTCCTAAAATAGAGACAGCTTTCTTCTTCCGGGACAGTACTTCAGGCGCCTGAGAGACCATCAGATTGCTTCCGCTCCTTTCGCCGATGCCGGGAAGCTCCGCGATGTTTTTCCAATGAAATCCGGTGTCAGGGCCAGTAAGGCGCCCAGGAAGATCGTTGCGGATAACAATTCTTCTTTACTGAACAAGCCTGCCATGACAAGCGTGGTCAGTAAAAATACAAAGCTCAAACCGGTGATCAGCCTCCCACCTGCCCGCAGCAGCGGGTCCCGGCTTTGCCTGACCAATCTTCTGCCCCGGCCGGAAAGAGTTAAAAACAGATAGACATAGATGAGAATTCCCAAAACCCCCGTTTTCAATAAAATATAGACATAGCCGTTATGTAAGATCGGGATATAACGTATACGGTAACCTCCCAGCGGAATATAGAACCCCAAATCCACCAGTGTGCCAAATCCCTGTCCGAGCAACAATTCAGGGACCGTCCCTTTGCTGTAGGTCATGATGCCCCGAAAGGCCTCATAACCCCGCCAGTTTATATTGCGGTCCATGTAATCGATTTGATTTCGGATATCCACTTCTTTGAACGAATATGTTACCTTTTCGATAAACGACATATTTTCTGGATCCAGTTTATCCGGAGAATCCAGCAGAAAGATCGCCACCAGGCCGGCAGCCGCAAGAGACAGCAGCATGAGTCGCCGCGGTCGTCTTAGACTCAGATAATTGCCGGATATGAGGACCATTATAAAAAATGAGACCCAGTAAGTTCTTGAATACGATGAGATGAGTGCAGCCATCGCCGTCACCGCGATGAGAAAATCAGCCCGTTTACTGAATAAAACAATACGATTAACGCGGCAGGTGTAGAGTACGGCAAGGGCCAGCACAGTATTGAAATTTCCACTCCCGATGACTCTGCGCATCTCGATAAAGGAAATTTTCAGCAGCTCGGGGTCAAAAACAAACTGCAGGATCCGGTAAACTGAGGTGATCAATCCGGCCATGACGATCACCCTGAACAATAATCGGATATCCCTGATGTGGGTCATCAGGACATATCCCAGAATGAGAAACAAAACTGCCTTGCCAACATACCAGATATCTTTAAAAATATTATACAGCTCATGGTCCCAGGCGAAGAGCAACCCCAGTACCAGCAAGGCCAGCAGGGGGCTTAGGTCCGTGATAATCTGGCGGGATAGCCGACAGGTCACACTCGCCAGCAGGATAAGGATGAACAAGAGCACGATTGTCATCAACTTAACAGGAAGGATCATCGCAAGAGTTAAAGTCGCCAGGAGTAAGACCCCACTGATGTTCTTTAATATAGATATTTGAGCCCTCAAGAACCTATCCCTAAATCATTTCCACATACAGATGTTCAAACTGACTGATGAATCTCTCTTCCGAGTATTCCCCCAGGTATCGCTGATACCCTGCTTTCCCGAATTGAGTCCTTTCGTTTGGATTAATTTGCATCCTTTCCAATGCATTCGCTAAAGCAAAAGCATCCCCCGGGCGAAATTTCAGACCTGTTGTTTCGTGAAGAACTATATCCTGTAAACCCCCGTGGTCTGCTGCAATAACCGGCTTCCCAAACTGCATAGCCTCTACCGCAACAAGTCCAAAGGGTTCAGGTTCAATGGACGGCACAACACAAATATCACATGCCTTCCAGATGCGTGCAATATTCTTCCGGAATTTTTCCAGTTTTACAATCGCAGATATTCCGGACCTCTCTATACTTTCCTGCAACTTTCGCAGATATTCAGTTTGTCCTTTCGGAGGGTCTCCAACGATGAGATACCTAATGTGTCTAATTCCCTTTTTATACAAAATATCAGCGGCATCCACTAATAATTTCTGACCTTTCCAGCGGTTTATGCGTCCTACGAGGACAACCAGCAATTCA
>JAADGM010000008.1:0-828 GCA_013152375.1 FCB group bacterium
ATCCATTCCGCAGACAGCCAGGCATCCGGATCCGGTGTCCATACGCCACTGTGACCTTCGCAGGAGCTTTGATCATGCCAGCGGGGAATGGAACAACTGCCGATGTTCCCCAGGCAGTCTTCTTCAGTAGTATATTGGGGATCAGAGCAGCCTCCCGAATTTTCGCAGTCCGTCTGATTGCTGTAAAGTGGATCGCTGCAATAACCTTCCAAATCACAATTTCCAGGATATCCGGCTTCTTCTTCATCCGGAATCCCATCCGATCCAAAATCATCCAGCGGTTCGGGAACATTATCCCAGACACCATTGTGGTTCAGATCAAAAAAGCTTTCCCCGGTTACACCGTCCGCATTCACGACTGCATTCTCCGGTAACAGGTCCATATACATCTGGACCACGGTGTCATTGGGAATGAGATTTACGAGCGCATCAAATTCAGCATCTGGAATTGCCAGTGTGACTGTGGAGGAATAATAGGGCAGTTCCTGCAGAACAAGATCATTGAGCGTTATAGCCTGCCCGTTAATAACCAGATCCACAGAGCTGATATTAATGGCATCAGTAAGTACATTTTTATCAAATTCAAGTGTAATTGTCTTATCCGTTTCATCGACTCTTACGGAGGTTAATGATGGACCGGTTTCATCAGCATCATAGGTGGCAACAGCCACTTCAGCTAGATTCCCGTTATTATCAGTATTCCCTGAAGTATAAAATGTGTAGGGTTCAATCTCAATCTGGATCGTATGACCAAGGTTGCCAACGTTTTCAAACCAGCCTGCATCACTTTCTGAAAATTCTATATAGGTTTCCGTCTTGGAAGAATTA
>JAADGM010000008.1:927-13627 GCA_013152375.1 FCB group bacterium
CTTAATCCGATCATATAAGTAGTATACTACCAAATCCGGGGACCAGTCCAGGATAAGTCTGTTTTCAGAAGCGGAATAAGAGATGCCGTTCAATATGGGTTCATTGTAGGTCCCCGTAACTTCCAGCGGCAAAGTTGCACTCATATTCCCATTACCGTTAATGTCATAAATAGCATATTCCTGTATCGATATGGAAATTGAATTTCCCGCTTCCTGGGCATTGTATATCAACTGTTCAACTGTAGATTGATCCATCAGCAGCAGTTCTTTAAGCAGCAGCGTAGTTCCCTGAGCTGAAACTTTGTCAATTCCACGAAGGGCGACCTCATCCGTCCCATCGGTAATTGAAATCTTAGAGAAAACCGGTGTCGGAGCGTTTGCAGTGACATCCCTTGAATTATCAAAAGAGAGCTCAAATTTATTTTCATCCAGGCTGTAGGTTGCAGCAGTCAGTTCAAGCGGCAACTCCTCATCGATAATATCGAAAGCAATTGAAGTCGTTGCGTTGGGGTTATAATTCTGATCGACAAAAGCTCCCGAATTAACAACCAGCTCTATGTCATCAGCAAAGATTGTTGTTTCAAGCTTTTTGGCGTTGGCCCGGGTCAGCAGCAGAGTAATTGAATTGCTGTCCTGTGTCTCGAGAATCCCTCTAAATCCTTCCAGGGTCATGATTCCGGCCGAACTGGTGAAGCCAATCTTAAAAACATCGATATTGACCTCCATGTCCAGCACACCATTATTGTTGCCAAAAGTAATGCCGTTGTACACATCTTCTCCGTCCTCCGGAGGTCCTCCGTCCAACTCACCGTTGCCGGGACATATTTCCTGTCCGTTGCTGCAGGTTCTGTCTTCAGCGATCGTGTCAAACTGAACCGGACGATCGAAATTTACCTGCAGCTGATTTGTATTCATATCATAGACTGCAGACTCCAGGATGGGAGCATTGTCTGTAGTGCTCAAGACCTGAACGGGCATATCATTCACAGCTGTACTCTGCTGATTATCAGCATCCACAAAAGCACCCGCATCGACCGTAAGCATCAGATTGCTCAAATCCATCGATTCAAGGGCATCGGCCAGTTCGGTTGTACTGCCCCAATACTTAAAAGTGGGCCAATCGGAAGATGTCCCTGTATCGGCGTTGGCCCGTTCATCTATGACCGTGCTGTAGATCAGGCTGATATCCACCTGTGCAGACAATTCATCCTCTGACAGGATCTGTCCGCCAGTGAGTGTCAGACTCGCATCCGGGTCCCAAAAAGTCAGTCTCCCGAGACGGACTTCAGCCGTTTGAACCGAACCAGTCAGGGTCACGGACAGAACATTTGTGTTCATGTCATAACTGGCTGACGTTATCTCCAGAGCCTGAGTCCAGACAGGATAGATTAATAATAAAGCGAAAATAATTACGAAGAGCTTTCTCATAATTCATACCCTAAACTAAATTGATGGACAAAACCTAATATCCCGTACTTTGAAACTGAATATTCGACCGTTACTTTCTGACCGGTAAATTCCTGCAGATCCAACCCGAAACCCGCCATCAGACTGGCTGAATCATGATTCGTGTAAAGGCCGCTGCGCAGTGATATGATGTTCATGTAGTTGTACTCGGCACCCAAATTAAACCGTTCAACGGCATCATTCGGGTGAACACCATCCAGTCCGATTATCAGAGTCTGCTGATCGTCATCCTCGAAAAATTCGTAAGAGAGTCCCACCTGAAACTGTAACGGCATGTGGTAGGTCCGGAATGGTTCGGGAACCGGTTCGATAGCCCCACCGCTGTAATCGTCGAAGGTTTGATTCCAGTCCAATTCCGAACCAAAGTTTTTAATATTCAATCCCAGCTTCAGAGTTCTGAACCCGGTTTGGTAAAATGTACCAAGATCAATTGACCAAGTGCCGGCACTGTAATTATACAAAGACACGGATTCACGCACCCACAACAGGCTGGCTCCGAAAGAAAACCGATCCGTCAGGAAGGTTGAATAAGAGCCCCCCAGGATAAAATCTTTATAGTCAAAGGTTCTGCCGGTACCTTCCGGCTCCGAAACAGTTCTCTCAATCATTTGGCCTGAATCCAGCATCCTGAAATGAGCGGCCACGGCGCTGCCGTTTGGCAAAATGTAGGAACCGGAAAAGGCGATGAATCCAATATCCGCGAACCAGCTTACGTTGCCAAACATGAAACTCGGGCCTTTACCGTAAACCAGAGTGGCCGGATTATAAAATGCTGCGGACGCACCTGTATTTTCGTACCCGGCAAAAGCATTCCCCATTCCTGCAAATTTGGCGTCAGGACTGAAGGTGAGGGCTTGCACACCGGATGTCCCCTGTTTAGCGACGGCATCGCCTTGCGAGAATCCCAAAGCTGCGATGAAAATAATGAATATGATATATTTAATTTGTCTGATCATCTGAATACCACAAATTTACCTACGAATTTATTTTTTTTATCTGATGAATCTCCTACTACAGATATATCGGGTGCTTCTACAACATAAAGATAGATCCCACTCACAACAGATTGTTCATTTATTGTGATGAGGTCCCAATAAGCAAAATCAGTCCCGTCGGTGTGTTCAATTCTTTTAATCAGATCTCCTGAAAGAGAAAAGATAGTGATCTTGCACAGCGGAGGCAGATTCCTGAACTGAATTTTATCCTCATATTGTCTTTCCCAAAGAGCGGTCCCGCGATAGGGATTTGGGACTACATACACATTGTCAAGCGATTTAATTGCATCTCCCTCTTCGTACAACCTGCCCGGTGTCACCGGAACGGGCGCCCCTTCAATCGACTTTTTATAGTTTGAAAGGGATGAAAAGGACGGAAGAATTTCCATACCGAATTCTTCTGCAGATTTGTAGCTGTCGTAGGCCACAAGGGCATAATAATAGGGCAGCCCGTTAACCGGGAAATAGGGCAGCAAGTCTTTATCATTGATCTGGTCTTCAAGACTCTCGCCCCAAAGTGTTACTCCACTGGGATCGTAGCACGATTTTTCCGGTTCGTCTCCGCCGTCATCACAAGTATAGATCAAATCCGGAAGATCCACGAGAACCCAATCTCCATTTTCGTCTTTCTGATTCAGTGTATCACCAAAGGCATCGACTACAAATACCGGATGATCAACATTATCAAAAGCGGCGATCATCTTCCAGTTATTCGGTTCATAGACGGCCCTGTAGATCTGATACCCTTCAAAATCAGGGAATCCTAATTGGGGATCAATGTATTCCTCGGCACTGGGCTCCCAGGCTAACCGCATACCGTTATCCAGAGGACTGTAACCGAGATCAGGCGACGGGGGTGGGATTGGTAAATTCCAGTGAACATCTGCATCGAAGGCGGAGGGATGCATGGGATCACTATGCCCGGAACCTGAATAATAGGCACGATAGGCATTGTCAACATTCTCCCTTAAGCCCTGTAAGCCCTGACCCAGTGTCAGGGAAAATACAATTTTAGCTGTATCGCCCTCAGCAATATCGAGAGGGCCTGTGGTCAGCAGAAAGCGATAGTCAAATTGAGGAAAGCCCAACTCATTTGGATTGGGGAGAAATTTACGACCTCCACTGGAACTGTGGGTACCCTGCATAAAAGCCCAACGGTCTTCGTCACTGCCAGGGTCTGATTCCCAATTCCACCATTGATGAGCGGATGCTCCCATGAAAGGAACACCGTCAACATCGTTATCCGGTGCGTCAGTATAAATAATCGCACCCCCCAGGAAACCTGAATTTGGAATCGGATTTTCACGCTCACCATAGTCATTGGCGGAAGATGTACTATTATCCGCATCATAGATATAAGAGACACTGCGGGGGAACAACCAGCCCTTCAGTACTTCACCATCGACGATGGCCACATCCCCGGGAATGCCACCACCGCCATCGGTCTGCCAGTGCAGGGTATCCCCATCTGCATCAAAGATCAGCGCCCATTCATCGTAAAATCCATCCGGTTCTATCAGCATGGGAGAGAAATTCGGATTTTGCCCCTGATCTTTTGCATAAGGAATTCCCCACTCATCATAACCGGTGAGGCCGTCTCCATCCAGGTCATAGGGGTCAACGATATCAAGCAGGTCCGTATTTGAGGAGGTTCCGTCCCACCCCTCATAATCAACCAGGTCATCGATATGGCGTTCCGTGTCATCCGAACCTGATACGTCCACATCATACCAGAATGAGACATAAACATCTTCAAGATTTCCATTCAATCCGGTGTTAATAATATAGTATTCAAAGGCTACAAAATCATCAAAATCAGGTAACCCCCAGGTCAGCCCCCGTCTAATGACCTTGATGCCTAAAGCCGGGTCTCCACTGATGGATTCACTGTCAAGATCATCAAAAACCACATAGCTGTCGTCCAGAGACTTTGCTTTTTCACCATTAACGGTTCCGCCGATTTCACCGGGGAAGTTCGGTGTTGGAAGCCACTCTTTATCCACCGCATTGTAAAAATAGGTTTTAACGACAGGGACACCTCCCATCAGTGTACCAATCCACAGCCCGGCATCATACAAATAACTGTTTCCGGACCCTGCAGGCCAGGCGGCGGAAGGGCGCCCGGTGGCATCGTAATCGGGATCCCCCACACTGCCGTAGTTTGTGAGGGCAGTCCATAAGTTCCCCGATTGATGTATCAGGAACGCTTTTTCCGGTCTCTGAGAACGGTA
This sequence comes from FCB group bacterium, assembly GCA_013152375.1. Lineage (GTDB taxonomy): Bacteria > Fidelibacterota > Marinisomatia > SCGC-AAA003-L08 > JACNLC01 > JAADGM01. The sequence goes on from JAADGM010000008.1 coordinate 5,621, forward strand.
AAAATTTCCCTCATCTCCATTATTTTCGGGTACATTTATATTCCTGGTGAACACCGATCCGAGGAACAGGGCTAACAATATAAATTTATTATATTTCATCATATTAAAACTCAAAAGTTACTCCTATTTTAAAACGTCTTCCATCGGCATAAACAGATGGATCCAGGTCTGAACCCATTTCAGGGTATTTTTTATTCTTGTCAACCTTGCCGTCATGGTTCAGGTCAACTTGATTCATGTATTCAAAATAGGTGATATCACCATTTTTGTACTGATCATTGATCGTTTTAAATGTGTAATACCATTCCGTATCAGACACACGACGGAGGTTTTTACGATCAAATAAGTTTGATACAATCACATAAAGTGTCGTTTTCACAGGACCAAAATTCATGAAGTAATTGAATTTGAAATCCGTATTGAATGTATAGGGATAAACTTCCGTGTTGTCTATCACTTCAGCTCCCTGCCCGGGTCGTGTATATCTGGTTCCGCTGCCATAGTTAAAGACGAAGGTAGTAAGGGTATTGAATAATATAATATTCACATCGGCATTAACAGTATGGCGCTGGTCCCACTCAAGATACGTCTCCCAGGTAGGTATGACGCCCCCCGCCCAGGTAGTAAGATATCCCTGACCGACGCCCGAGCTCTTTCCCTTAGCTATGGAATAGGTATAATTCAACTGTCCATAAACCAACCCTGGAGGACGGAGTGAAAGGATGAGCTCAGCACCTCTGACATTTCCATAATCACGGTTGTAATAAGTTGAATACCAGTCAGAGACGGTCCAGTAAACCGGACGTGTATCCGTCAAACCAAAAATATCCTTGTAAAAGCTTTTGAATTCAATAATGAAATTTTTCCGTATTTCGTTGCGAATTCCGATTTCGTAGGAGGTTGTCATTTCGGGGTCAAGCGTAGGGTTTCCGACGATGGGGAATCCGCCGCCCATATTGTACCCGAGGTTCCGGAAGAGATAATTAAGCTGGGGTCTCTGATAATTCCGTCCGTAGTTGAAATAGAGCATTGAATGGTCGGTGATGGGGTGGGATATCCCCAGTCTTGGGGCTATCTTTAAAGTCGCGCTGGAACTCTTTGGATTTTTAATATCATTTACACTGTGAATATAAAATCCTGCGTCGGCCATGCCCTGGTTGTAGTATTCGGCATATCCATTGCCGTCCCAGTCATCAAAGTCGTCTGTGGACCAGGTCGGGTCGGTCTCGTCAGACGGGTATTTCTCCACGGGTTCGAAATATTCAAGACGTAATCCTGCATTCACGATAATGCCATGATATTCCATTTTATTGGTGACAAAGGCTGAAAAGTCCACCGGATGTACTGAATAGTTTTCGGCATATCCATAGCGGTCAGGCGTATCATGATTCGTAAGATCATATATTTTAAGTTCCATCCCCGCATGGGCCTTATTGGCATGCGTGTACTGTGAGACGAAGTCTAACTTATAAGTATCAGTGATCTTTTTATCATAGTGCCAGTGGTCGCGGTTATAGGTATAAGGATGATTGGCAGAAATGGTGTAGAACCCGCCGGCTTTTTGTCCCTCACTCACACTGGCCATCATTTGACTCCAGGTCATGTAGTCATTTTTATCAATTACCCCGTCGCCGTTTTTATCTGTATAGGATTCATCCACAATATCGTCATTGTTGCGGTCATGAAACATATCATACTTATCATTAACACCCCAGATCTTATGATTGGCGTTGTAAGGGTCCAGAATTCCATTCCCGTTAAGATCTTCACCCTCATCGAGGATATTGTTATAATTTAGATCTTCATTGAGAGTCTCGATGTTATTCAGGGTCAGTTCTGTGGTATATCTGGCTGCGGTAAATGTGATGTAAGTTTTGTTGGAAAAGGTATAACTGAGGCCGGTAGTTATGAGACTGCTTTTGGATTTCCACCAGGGCTGCCGGTCGAAAAGTGAAAAAGATGTCAGCGATTTGTTATGGTCAACATCTTCCGTCTGGATCAAACCGTCATTGTTCAGGTCTTCTCCTTCATCCAAAACGCCATTGAAATTAATGTCTTCAGTATCCAGTTTACCATTTCCGTACCAGGCATCGAAGACACCTTCGGTGTCGAGCACGTAATTATTGTTATAGTCTTCATTGGCGTTATCTCCGTCACCATCGAGGTCAAGATTGATACCGGCACTATAATTCCCGTCTCCGTTCACATCGTTGTACCATTCTCCTTCATCCCATTGCCCGTTATTGTTCCAGTCTGTATAAGGTTCATCGGTGACATAAATATCAAGCACACCATCACCGTCTGTATCCTCGCTGCTGAGACCGTCGGTAGTCCACCAGTTCTTGTAATAATCGGGGACTTCCGCGGGTTCAAGGACATAATCTCGGACTTCATCCACGGAACCGTCGTAATCACCCACATAGGAGGGGGTAAAATCCGTCATCCTGTCTTCACTGATGATCTGTCTCCAGGAGTTTGCATATCCATCCTGGTAATTAGAATCGGAATATAATCCGGATACATGTATCTTCAGGCGACTTGTCGGCTTATAGGATATTTTTCCGGAAATATTCGTGAGGTCCTGAAATTGGTTACGGAACCTTCCATAATCCTTGTTGATATCGCCCGAAATTGAAAACGTGACCATATCCGTAATGACAGGTCCGCTGAGCAGGAACTCCAATCGTTTCTGGTTCTCCGGATCTTCATTTCCCAAAGTATTTGAGACAAAATTTGACGTCGTATAACGGAGTGTTGTCTTATAGCGGTTAGTCCCCTCCATGCCGGTTACATTAATAATACCGGACTGGGCACTTCCGTATTCAGCCGAAAAGCCACCTGTGATAACATCCAGTTCGCTCACCCCCAGCATGGGAACGTTCGAATCGTTGGGATTACCAGTTAGCGGGTCATTCAGGGAAATCCCATCGAAGAGATAAACTGTTTCAGAGCCCCGGCCGCCCCTGAAGTGCATACCGCCATTTTCATCCTGCACAACACCGGCGGCAAGCGCAATGGCACCGTCGATGTCCTCAACCGGCAGTATCAGCATGCTTTCCTGCGTGACCGTTGACTGGCTTGAGGTCATATCCATCTTGATGTTCTTCTTTTCTTCATGGACCTCGATAACGGCACCCTTAATCTTGGTAACTTCCATCGAAATATTTAGTGTCGTCGTCAGATCGGTACTGATCCTTACATTTTTAACCACTGTGGTGGCATATCCGATGGCACTGGCTTTGATATCATAAGTCCCAGGTGGAACCCGGAGTATGAGAAAATCACCATTTTCATCTGTTGCCGATCCCAGAGAGGTTCCGTCAACCATGACATTAACACCGATCAGCGGCTGACCGTTCTGCTGTTCAGTAACTTTCCCGACTATTTTACCGGTATTGCCGGCCAGCAAAAATGAGATCAGCCCGAAGAGGATAATTAGTTTACGCATTATTTTGTCCCTTTGTTGTGACTTAATACTACTTAGATATAGGTTATAATTGACAATTCAAGCGTGCTAGAGCGGAACAATATTAATATAATTAAGATTTCAGTGGCAATAAGAATCCGAGAGAGAATTGTAAATATGTCTAATTTTATACCGTTATTTCACTTTCTTGCGATGCGTAAGATTTTTAAAAAATCAAAAATGGAATCCTATAGGGGCTCAATACCGGAAATTCAGTCAAATCATACGCCAAATTACCTCGGATTAGTTTTCCGTCTTCATTCACATTTCTATCAAGGTAAAAATTGATAAACTTTGTAACATCGTTATCTCATGTACCAGATTATTAATCAGCTGCCCAGCGATGGAAGTTTGACGGCTGCCTTTCCCCCAAAGTATGCAGACGATGTTTTTACAGTACCAGATCCGCAAGCCAACGAGTTTGTGACCTTTAGTCACCAGGGTAAATCAGAGCGGATACCCTTTTCTTTTTAGTTTGAACGACGAATTAAACCTCAATAATTTTCATTGTAAAATTGTTGAGGAATTCATGAATTCATTATTACTTGCAGTGATCGTTTTTGCGGGATATCTGATTGCCTATCATACTTATGGCAGATTCCTGGCGAAAAAGATCTTTAATATTGACCCGGATGCTCCATGTCCAAGTGAAACGCTTCGGGACAATGTTGACTTTGTGCCAACCAATAAACACGTCCTGTTCGGACATCATTACACATCAATTGCCGGACTGGGTCCGATTGTTGGCCCCGCGGTCGCCATCATCTGGGGTTGGGTGCCGGCTATGCTCTGGGTCTTCTTCGGGTCCATTTTCATGGGAGCAGTACATGACTTCGGATCATTGATCGTTTCGTTGAGAGGAAAGGGGCGCTCCATCGGTGATCTGTCCAACGGTATCGTTAACAGCCGTGTGAGAACTTTATTCCTGCTGATCATCTTCTTTGAGCTCTGGATCGTGATCGCCATCTTCGCACTGATCATTGCTCTGCTGTTCAATATGTATCCTGAATCCGTCTTACCCGTGTGGCTGCAGCTGCCCATCGCCGTTGCGCTGGGATATTTTGTCTATGAAAAAGGCCGCGACCATGTCCTATTGGGCATCGTCGCTGTGATTCTCATGTACGTTACGGTAGTTGCGGGGGCATATTTACCTTTTACGATGCCCGCTGTCCTGGGAATTCCATCTTTGGCAGTTTGGATCATCATTCTGCTGGTTTATGCCTATATAGCCTCCACAATTCCCGTACAGAAACTGTTACAGCCCCGGGACTACATGAATTCTCACCAGCTCTTTGTGGCCATGCTGCTGCTGGCGCTGGGAGTACTGATTGCCCACCCACAGATCATTGCCCCAAAATTTGTTGCATCCCCGGAGGGAGCCCCTCCGATTCTGCCGTTTTTATTTGTGATCATCGCCTGTGGAGCCATCTCGGGGTTTCACTGCCTGGTGGCTTCCGGGACGTCCTCAAAACAATGCGACAGGGAAGGCAGCGCTCAGTTCATCTCTTACGGCGGTATGCTTATGGAGGGTGTTCTTTCAACGTTCGTCCTCATATCCATTGGGGCCGGTCTCGGGCTGGGACTAAAAGTCGCCTCCGGAGAAACCCTGACGGGAGTTCAGGCTTTCACACACCATTACGCAAACTGGGCGGCAGCCAGCGGACTTTCTGCCAAGCTGGGAGCCTTTGTTACCGGTTCCTCAAATTTGATTTCGGCTCTGGGGATACCGGAAAAAATAACCATTGCGATTATGGGGGTTTTTCTTGTTTCTTTTGCCGGAACTACTTTGGATTCGGCCACTCGTATTCAGCGCTATGTCGTTTCTGAACTGGCCGGAGCCTGGCGCCTGAAATTCCTCACGGGGAAGCATCCTGCAACACTGGTGGCAGTGCTGACGGCATTTCTGCTGGCTTTTTCCAACGGCAGCGGTAAGGGTGCACTCCTGCTCTGGCCTTTGTTCGGAGCCGTCAATCAGCTGCTTGCCGGACTTGCCTTACTGGTGATCACCGTCTATCTTGCCAGACGACATACCAGAATCGTCTTCACGGCGATTCCAATGGTTTTTATGATCATCATGACAGGGTGGGCCATGATCTATAATCTCAATACCTTTTTCAATTCGGCAGACTGGTTTTTATTTGCTATCGGTCTGGCGACCCTGTTGCTGGAGGTCTGGATGGTGGTTGAAAGTATTGTCGTTCTGAAAAAGGTGTACCGGGGCTGATTATCTTAATGATACCAATATTGCCATAGCGATGACCCGCCGGGAAATATATGAACAGCTGCTTCATGAAATACCGCTGCTCATCGGGGCTGAGGGAAAATACGCTGCTGACCTCATCGGAAAGATGGCGCTCTTCAGCGCCGCCGTAAAACGGCGGTTCCCTGACCTCATCTTTATCGGTTTCTACATTGTTAAAGACCAGTATCTTCATATCGGCCCCTATCAGGGAGACATCATTGCCTGTACTCCGATCGCATTTGGTTCCGGGGTCTGCGGTAAGGCCGCCGCTGACAGGGAAACGCTGATTGTGAATGATGTTTGCGATTTCCCCGGATATATCGCCTGCGACAGCGAGACAAGGTCGGAAATCGTTCTGCCGGTCGTTCAAGAAGAAGAATTAATTGCGGTTCTTGATATTGACAGCGGCAAACCGGGACGATTTGATGACCTTGATCAACACTACCTGGAACTTCTTCTGAAAATCGTTTTTGATAACTCAACTTCGTGAGCGGGATATTCGATCCCGGCCAACTGGACCTGACACCTGCCGGTCTTTATCTGCACATTCCCTTTTGCCGCTCAAAATGCCCTTACTGCGATTTTTATTCCAGACCTGACCGGGAAGCTTATATCCCTGATTTTGTAAGAGCACTGTCACAGGAAATTGCTCTGTATGGAGACCTGATGCAGGAGAAGCCTCTGCTATCAACAGTCTTTTTCGGAGGGGGAACTCCTTCGCTGCTCACATCGGCACAACTAGAACAAATACTGACCATCATCGGAGACTATTTCTCCTTGTCACCTTCTGTTGAGATCAGTCTTGAGGCAAATCCCGGTGAAATATCATTTGAAAAGCTTAAAGCTTTCCGCAGCCTGGGGATCAACCGTCTGTCTCTGGGCTGCCAGTCTTTCAACGATAAACACCTCAAATTCCTGCAGCGCATCCACACTGCAAGTGATAGCTTGAGAACCTTTTCAGAAGCCCGCCTGGCAGGATTTGAGAATATCAGCCTTGATTTGATCTTCAAGATGCCGGGGCAGTCCCCTGAAGACCTGGCACAAGACCTTAAGCGCGCCATCGATCTGGAGCCGGAACATATTTCGGCCTATTCCCTGACAGTTGAGAGAGGAACTCCCCTTTATAAAACGGTCCGGGAAGGAAGGGTCTCTTTACCGGGTGAGGCTGAGGATGCTGCGCTCTTTTTGCTGACCAGACAGATGCTGGCAGAGGCGGGCTATGAGCCTTATGAAATCTCAAACTTTGCGAGGCCGGGGTTTCCGTGCCGTCACAATCTCGCCTACTGGCAGTTCAAATCCTATCTCGGCATGGGACCATCCGCTCACAGCTATTCTGCAGACTCACGCTGGTGGAATGCAGCCTCTCTGACCGGGTATCTGACTCAGCTGGCACAATCACAGCTCCCTATTGCAGGTTCAGAACTCCTCACGCAGAAAAACAGCTTCAACGAGAAACTCCTGAATGGTCTCAGGCTGAGTACGGGGATTGCCCTGTCAGAGCTGAGCCGGGGCTTCACAGGAGATTTTGACTTCTGGCTGACAACAGCACTCTCCCGCTGGCCGGGGTTGAGCTGTTCAGAGGGCTTTTTGAAGATTTCAGGTTCGGCCATTCTTCTCACTGATGAGATCACGGCTGACCTGTTTATTGGCTGATCACTCATCTAACTGCATAGCTGTCCAAAATAATTTTAAAATAGCATAATTGTGGCTGTTCCTTCCTCGGTTTTGAACAGATTATTCCCAGATTATAAAAAGTATCCCCCCAACAATTGCCCTGAAACATCAATTGATCAGATAGAGGAATTGGATGTCGGGTTTTATAGGATTATCCAGCTACATCTGTAACTCAATTTTACAAATAAGGTCATCATTATCAAACTGTCATGATCCAGCAGCAGATGCAGCTTGAGAGCTTCTTTGCTCTCTCAATAATGAGCTCTGTCATAGGATAAAGGTATCGCTCCTACGGAGCTGATTTATGATGTGCATTGCATTTCTACAGAGATTACGCCCCTATGGGGCTAATGCAATTTGGGTGAAAAAACCTTTAAGATAACGGCAGCGCCATTACCGGACTGATGCAAATTATACGAAGGGGAAGTCCCGGAGGGACGGCAGCTTTGTAACAGAGGCAGCCATACCCCCAAGCTCCAGCGGAGCGGTACAGGATATTAACAATATCTTCTCCTTATTTTTTCGATATATGGAAAGATAGGCCCTGTTACCGTATTCGGTGCAGGGCTTTTTAAATTTTAACCAAACGTTTTGGACGGATATGATCTAACTGGAAACAAAAAGC
>JAADGM010000052.1 GCA_013152375.1 FCB group bacterium
CAAAACCCAGATCAGGATCATCCCAGAGACCGATGTACATATCGGTGATATCCTCGCCCCCCTTGTTGAAGGCCTGGATTTTTACAAACATCATGTCACCGAAAGCATCTGGCCGATTATATCCCCAGATCGTCACGCGGACTTCGATCCCCAGCGGCTGTGTCCCGAAGATGTTGGCATGAGTGGATACATCCGCATCATTGATGACATACCATATGACCTGATCCCCGATGAAATCCGGATGGTCAGGACCATTGGGCATGGGACTGTATACGCCATCCTCATCTTCATCAACCCAGGGTGCCCCCAAATCGACGGGCCAGTTTTGAAAGTCACTGCTTTCAAGGGGGTTTGCCAGGTCACTCTTGTTGACGATGTATAGTTGATATTCATCGGCATTGAAATCACTGTCCCAGGGACCCGGTACGAATTCAGGACCATATTCTCCCACGGCCGTTCTAACGACACCATCAACCATTCCGGCAAACCAGATTCCGGAAGCGAAGTTAGAAAACTTATTGGTTCCGGCAGGCCATTCCATGCCTGAGTTTCCTGTTATCCTGTGGGAAACGATCATCCCGTTATTTTCAAGATTGTCATTGATCCTGTTGGCCGTATAAGTTCCTGAATCCAGTTTTCCCAGTTGCTCCTGATACTCGCCGGGTACCGCCGCAAAGGACAGACTGAAGAACAGGAAACCGACCACCATGGTGATCCATGGTCGAATTACCTTTTTAATTTTGATGTTCATCGATATTCTCCTTCTGACTAAAGTTCAAAGTTGATACCCAGTCGTACCTGGCGAGGGGCATCCCAGTTTCTCGGATCGCGCAGTTGGGCATTATAAAAATCAACAATATCCGGGTTACCCGTGGCCCATACTTTACCTTCCTGCGTGCTCAGATAGCCGTCTGTTGCCGCATCTCCGGTTCCCTGATAGACGTCATCCACATTTTTTGTATCCAGCAGATTGGTCACCCAGAGATAGATGTTCGCACGATATTTACCAAGGGTTATATCGTGATCCAGTTTCATATCAAGGGTTTGAGTCCACGGTTTATAGGCCGAGTTGATAGCCGCAACCGGCGCATACCAACCTCTTCCAAAGACATCCGATTGAATGATAGAAGGAGTATAAGCTGTTCCGGAGCCGAACTGGAATAACAGGTTTACGCCTGAATTTGCCAGGATACTGCCATTGTCGCCAACACGATAATCCAACATGATGGATCCGGTATGACGCTGATCGTACTCAACGGGATTCACCAGGGTGGGGTAAGTGTCCCCCGTCCAGGCAATATTCCAGTTAGAGGCCGGGTCCGAACCGGTTCCTTCGGCAAACGACAAAGTATAGTTCACATTTGCCATCAGCCCGTTAACCCTGCGCATATTCAGATTGAAAGACAATCCTTTCACTACACCGAAATCGCCATTCTGATACTGTGCCCAGATGAAAGGAGAACCGTTTTTCATGGCACCCTGCAGATTGGCCATCATGGTGTAATCGCGTACTTCCTTATAATATCCGGTAATATCCAAGGCAGCATAGGACCCCAGCTGCTGGGTGAACCCAACTTCATATTGTGTAGTGCGTTCAGGTTTCAGGCTGGGATTCGGTGAAACCGTCATATTACCCTGGCTGAGATTCGCGGCCAATCTGGAATCAGCAAGATACAGCCTGTCGAGGATGGGCTGCTGAATGTACTTACCGTACTGGGAATGGAATTTCGTCCGGTCCGTGACGGGGAACGAAAAGCCGATTCTCGGACTGATATAGGTTTGCGCCTTGACATCTTTGAAATTGGACAAGTCCCGGTCTATGCGGCCATTCGTAATCCAGATATCATTCCAGTCGGCGGCAGCCTGAGTGTTGGAATTAAAATAATCATAACGCAAACCGACGTTCAGGATCATGTCCTCCAATTCGATCTTATCGTTTACATACATTCCGGCGATAATGGGATTGCCCGGATCCTGATAGGCTGTACCGCTGCCTTTGCCGTCAATTGAATATCCCAGGTTCTCGGCATAGGCATTCATGTAAGCCAGATAGACCCATTGATCATCCATAGGGGTTCCGGCATCCTGTGCCAGTTTCACTCTTTGGGCAATTTCAAGAGGTTGTGCCAACCGGTAGTATTCAATTGTGTTGTTCCGGTAATCAAAGCCTGCCTTGAATTCGTGGTTCCCAAACTGGTTGAGATAGTCTCCCTTTACAGAATAATAGGACGTTTTATTGATGGAGTAGTCATCGTAAATCGACCCATATCCGGAGAATTCAGCAAATTCCTGAATTGATACGGGGTTTGTTCCGAAATCCCTCAAATAAGTGTCAGAGCCGATCGCACCATAACTGTTGTAGTCATCCCAATGAGTCACATCGCCTTCTTCATGCTGGTAATTGAAAAAGGAAAGATTCAATTTAACGTATGAATTAGCGGAGAGTGAATAGGTCATGTTGGCGTAAAAAGAATTAGCAGATTCGTCGTATTTTGGATTGTGACTGCTGTTCACGAGGCTGAAGTCATGACTATAATTGTTCCCCTTGTCACTGGTCATTAACCCACCGACCTTAAACCGCAGATCACCCAGCTTAAACAACAGGTTTCCGGTGAGTGTAAACTTATCACTCCCTGAATTCGGTTTGGGACCATACATACTTCTGAAATTGGAATAACCTGCATATACAGTATCCTGAACGGGTGTGCCGTCAACCAAAATGGTACGAACGGACTCATCAATGACGTCAAACCCCGGCGTGTTCAATGAATCAACCTCCGTTCTGTCAATTGCATAAAAGGGCTCTGCGTTGGGGGTGGGATCGTCGGTTTTCCGACCTTCAAAGTTAATAAAGTACTTGATGTTTTCCGATGCGGAACCACCGAAACTCATATTATACAGATTGTATCCGTAAGAATATAAACCGCTGGAAGTACTCGCACTGGACTTACCCAGACCGGTGATAATTTCAGCGTTGAGGGAAAATTCGTCTCCACCAGTGCGCGTGGTTGTACTCACCACACCTCCGTTGACGTTTCCGTATTCAGCGCTGAAGCCGCCCGACTGAAACTGGATCTCTTCAACCGCCGCATTTGAGACGGTACTGGTATTATCCAGATCCCAGGCATTATTCATATAAACGCCGTCAACATAATAGGCCACATCGCCTGCCCGGGAACCCCTGACATAAATATTACCGTTGTCGGCCACGGTTCCTGTCTGAAGGGCAACGATTGACTCAACTCCCCGCAAGGGTAGATTATCAATCGTCTCAGTGGTGATAATTCGCGTGGTATTGGTTGTATTCTGGTTGATCAGTGGTTTTTCAGCGACAATTTCGAGCGCCTGTAACTGTACAGCAGAGACCTTCAGCTCAAAATTTGTTTTGGTTGTCAAATTCTTAGAAACATATACACCGGATATCTTTACAGACTGATAGCCGATATAATTTGCTTCCAGGGTATGGGACCCAACAGGCACCCCGAGGATGACATAGTCGCCGTTTTCATCAGCGGCTGATCCGAGATCAGTACCAACAATGGTGACACTGGCACCGGCGAGAGGCTTCCCGCTTTCCTTTGCAACAATTTTACCCGAGACCTTTCCAAATTCCTGTGAAAACAGGGCAAAAGGAATCAGGGCTATTGTGATGAATAGCACTCTTCTCATCTTGTTCTCCTACTTTTGCTTGTTTGACTAGTTAGTAATTTTGCCAGAGTTATAGGTGTCATAGAGCAAATAACACCAAATATGCTAATTAATTTACGAGGTGTACTCTCCCGGCAACAAGATAATTTTAAATTTTATAGAAGAATTTCAGTCACATCAAAACCGGACGTTTGTTCACAGTATGATAAGGGGAAGGTTAAATGGCAGGACTTTTTGAAGGAACCAAGGTGCTTTTAGAGAAATTCCCGACTGATGCCGGAGTTGAGAGGGCCGTGTGTTCAGCCTGTATCAGCGCCCACTGTTCATCGACATCGACGTTCGATCAACTCCGTTCCGCATCATCTCTTATCAGCCGGAAGAATGAGACTGACGAAGTATCGGGAAAATTGGTTCTTAAAAAAGCTTTGAATGGTATCACAAGCCCCGGTCGTAATGTCAGGATCATCTTGCCTGTCCCGGACTTCAGCCAGGCATCAAACCCGTTGCGGAAGCCTTTACCCTGGATCTCTAGGATGCCGAATTCGTCCAGGATGACTACGTCTTTCTCCAGACTTTGGATAATCCTCTCGCAGCACCACGAGAGCACCTCCTCATCAAAATAGTATTTCCCTGCAGTTATCCGCGTTTCGAAAGGCGTTGAGCTCGCCAGCCTGCGATGCTCACCTGTGATAATATCTTCGGCCGTGATATACACTTTGCGGTCTCCCGACACCTCTCCCGGAGATAGTATCCCGCCGACAGAGATCTGTGCATCGCTAAATCTCTGCAGCAGCCTGCGGATAAAGGTAGTCTTACCCACATGCTCATTTCCTACAATCACAATTAATTTTACTCCGGTTCCAAGCGCCTTTTCCACCGCGGCCAGCAACTCAGTTGCTTTCAGCCCGTCTGCTGTATCATCAAGGGCAACTAACCGCACCATGTCAACGATGAGATCAAGCGCCAGTTGATAGACCGACCGGAAAAATGTTGCCGGCCTGATATTTACTTTGTTCAAGGCAAATCTTGCCAGCAGAATACTTTTTACCTTCGGCATGAATTCAAGTGCTTTCTCGGCAACCGGCTCAAAGCGCTTAAAGCCCGTTCGATGAAATAATTTCCTTAGCTGCTTTACCTTCAAGTCATCTGTGAGGACCTGCATCATCAGGAAGATCAGGATTCCGCGCATCGACATCGTCACGGTTGCCATAAGACGCTCCGTACTGTAACTCAAACCCAGAATACGGGCATCCTGGCTGCCGGTGAAAAATGGGAAAATGAAAAGCATCGTAAAATAGATCATCCAGAATTTGACATATTTGAAAGCACGGAACGACCGGGGATACGTCAGAGCAACCAGCAGGATACAGGCCGGAAATATCACCCAGGTTTTCGTCACGGTCAACAGGATCAGACCGACTGACAAAAACAGGATAACCCACTTTTTTCTGACCCTGATCAAGTCTCCGAGAGTCTCTGCTGAATGTCAGAACTGACCCGCCAGGTAAACCAGCCGCTGAAAATACCGACCGAAAAGTGCAGCAGAAAATACAGAACCACCAGGTACCATCCGGCGGGAAAATGGAACACTCGCGAGAGTGAATTCACAAAATCTACCAGATATTCAACAAAGGTCAATCCGAATGTAATGGTTTTATTGGTCAGGCTGATTAGTACAGGAAGGAGCGAGACCAGCAGGCCCGAAGTCATAAACGATATCCGGCTATGCCCCATGCGCATGATAACACTCTCAATGACAAGGGCCTCGGAGATGATGCCAACCACCGGCCCGAGTTTTACAGTGCTGATGGCCACTGCTTTAATAAATGCGGAGATCATGGCCATGAGCAGTAAATTGCCCCGGCGATAATGTATCCTGCTTGCATTGAGTAAAATGAAAAGTCCCACCTGCCCCAGCAAAAGACCTGAAAAAGGAAACCTGACCAGATGTAAAAATGTCCCCAAGGTGGACTCGGTCAGCCCCCAGAGGGCGCCGAACACTGCCATGAACAGTGTGTCATTTTTTGCCAGAGAAGTGGTGAGTTTTTCCCTGAAATCCATCCGGAAATTTAACGGGGAGCTTTCATTGATACCTATGACGAAAAGTAAATTTTCCGCACCCTCATTTTGAGAATCTTTGGCATGGATTGGCCCTGCTGACAACGCCCCACCCCCACGCTCCCAAATACTGAAGATTACCCACAGACAGTATCGGGACAATCTGTTGCTCTCAGACTTTATTACATTCTACTTTACAGGCGGGAATTTGGGATGGATTTTAAGTGCTTAGAAGCAGCACAGAGGTAAAATAAATTACATGATGGCAATCCGGATATTGCCGGATTGACCGTTTCGAAAGAGATCATCCTGTCTGAAGGTTCGTTCCCATTTGGCATTACTATGGCTGCATACAGGTTTTCCTTACTCTGCCGGTCAGCTATTAACCGCTGCTTTTTCCATTGCCGTAAACCCGTACAACCCGAAAGGAGAATTATGAAATTTCTAACCACCATCATAGGTTTATTGATCCTGGCATTATTTCTGGGTGTCTTTTTCCGAATTCTCGGCTGGATCTTTTTCAGTCTTGTGGGTTTAACGGCATTTTTTCTGGCCTCAATCCCCGGTTTGGTCATCCTGGTCCTGGCAGCAGCTTTGCTGGTGGGCGGAGCCGGTCTTCTGACCGCTCTGTCAGTCGCCCTGATCGGCGGACTGATCCTCTCCATAGCAGTACCCCTTTCAGCCCCCTTCATCATCTCTGTGCTGGTTATAGCGTGGTTGTTAAAAAGACGCGATGATCAACTTTTGAACAAACCTCGTTGACGCAGCAGATGCGGCCCCTCATTCTTCTCACCAATGACGATGGTATTCAAGCTCAAGGGTTGCAGGCGCTATTTCGAAATCTGCAGCAGCTGGGGGAGATTTGTGTGGTTGCTCCCGATACGGAACGCAGCGCCGTGGGCCATGCCATTACTCTCACCGCTCCCATCCGGGTGGATCCCTATCAATTCCCCGGCTCCGGTGCCACGAGAGCTTTTGCCTGTACGGGAACACCTGCTGACTGCGTAAAGCTGGCCGTTAAAACCCTCCTGCCGCGCAAACCCGACCTGGTCGTATCCGGTATCAACCCGGGCGCCAATACGGGTCTTTACGTATTATATTCAGGAACCGTCTCAGCGGCCACTGAGGGCATGATCCTCGGTATTCCTTCCATCGCCGTCTCTCTGGACACCTGGGAAAACCCGGATTTTGATACTGCAGGGAATTTTGCACAGCGGATTGCCGCCCAGGTTCTGAAAAGCGGTCTGCCACGGGGGACTTTACTGAATGTGAATGTACCGGCGATACCACCGTCTAAAATTTGCGGCACAAGACTCACACGTCACGGCCGGGCTGTTTACGACGAAGAATTCCATAAACGGTCAGATCCACGGGGCAGGGTCTATTACTGGATGAGCGGCAGAAAGGCGGACATAAGTGAAAATCCTGACACAGATACCGAAGCCTTAAAGGCTGGCTTTATTTCGGTGACGCCCATCCATTTTGACCTAACGGATGAAAAACACCTGCATGAGTTCAGAAGCTGGGAAGTTTTTGCTGAGCAGAATATACATTCATAAGGTGCTGAACCGGACAAAATATCTGCTGCTGTTTCTCCTGGTCGCCTGTACGCGACTTGTGACAGTCAGCCATCCTGCCACCGGCGACGGACGGTATGACAGTGAATTTCCTTTCCTCAACGCCTCTTCAGAGCTGGAGGGCATCTCAAATTCCTTGCGGAAGATCAACGCTACCGTTTATTATAAAACCTATGTATTTGATAAATCCCACCAGCTGACGGTATCCGCATTACCGACCGCGGACCTGGAAAACACATCCGTCTCGACGCTGTTCACCAATTCCTCCACCTACGGTACAGCCACCATCATCTCTGCCACAGCAAATAAGATCGCCCTGCTCACCTGTGCCCACATCATCATTGCTCCGGATACGGTTCTGTCCTATTTCAGCGCACCAAGGAGAGACGCAGAGGAGTTTATTCAATCGGTCTCTGTAAAAGTAAGACAGCAGTATTACATCAATGACCTGCCTGAAGGGGATAACTTAGAGATCCTTGCCCTCGACGAAAACGCTGACATTGCCCTGCTTGGAAAATCCTTTTTTAACGCACCGGATGTCAAAGTCTTCAATTTTCCCCTGGGGAAATCGTCTGATCTTGAGTGGGGGACTTTTGTTTATTTACTCGGCTTTCCCATGGGTAAAAAAATGGTGACCCGCGGTCTTGTGAGTAAAAGTGAAGGGAGTCTGAAGGATGAATTTTTAGTGGATGCCCTGTTTAACCGCGGTTCCAGCGGAGGGATCATTCTGGCTGTCCGGGACGGGGTTCCGAATTTCGAGCTTGTAGGGCTCACGAAAGCAGTTTCGTCACGCACCGAGTATATTCTGACACCGGCGGACAGCCTTAAGGATGTTTTCATAAACACGAATTTACCCTATACCGATGAAGTACATATGACCGTCCAGAAAAATATCAATTACGGGATCACCTATACGGTTCCTGCCGCAGCCATTAAACGTTTTTTTAAAGTCCACCAAAGAGAGTTCAAGCAGGCAGGTTATGATTTCAGCAGGTTCACACGATAGCCATGACCGGGTCTGTTCGTTTCCGATTTACCTGTATTTTTATCATCCTGACGACCCTCATCGGAATTTTGGCTGCAGGTACAAACCCGTCCCGTCAGCCCAAAATCGGACTGGTGCTTTCCGGTGGCGGCGCTAAGGGATTTGTCCATATCGGAGCGCTGAAAGTCATTGAAGAAGCAGGCATCCATATAGATTATATTGCCGGAACAAGTATGGGAGCCTTCATCGGAGCTCTTTACGCTGTGGGTTATTCACCGGAACAGATCCAAACGGCTTTTCTCGCGCAGGATTGGTCCCGGTTTCAGGAAGATAAGATATCCCGCCGGAATGTCTCGATCATCAACAAGGATGAAAACGATATCTTCATCCGGACGTTTTCAGTGAAGGGCGGCAAAGTGGAGCTCCCCCCGGGGTTGGTTGCCGGTCAGAAATTATCGGTTTTTATCAATCGACTGCTCTGGCCCGCAGCGGGA
Source organism: FCB group bacterium (assembly GCA_013152375.1). Lineage (GTDB taxonomy): Bacteria > Fidelibacterota > Marinisomatia > SCGC-AAA003-L08 > JACNLC01 > JAADGM01. The sequence continues at coordinate 8,763 of JAADGM010000052.1, forward strand.
ATTCAGAAATTTACCCGCTTCCCCATACCCTTCCGCTGCGTTACGACCAATCTCGTGACCGGCAAGGCCGAAGTGTTTGACTCCGGGGATCTGGGGGAAATCCTGAGAGCCAGCATGTCTTTGCTCACTATTTTCACTCCTGTCGAGATCGATGATAAACTATTGGTGGACGGCGGACTTGTCCGCAATTTCCCCGTTTCGGATGTTCTCGATATGGGCGCGGATGTGGTCGTCGGTGTGGATGTAACGGCCCCGCTTTATACAAAAAAGCAGTTGAATTCTCTCCCCAGGATCATCGATCAGTCGCTGAGTTTTCAGGCGGTGACCTCGACCCAGGCCCAGCGCCTGCAGTGCGATATCCTCATAGCTCCTGATATCCGTAATTACAATATGGGTAGTTTTTCAGCCGCCGAAGAATTGATCCGGCTGGGTGAAAGGGAGGCCCGCAAAGCACTCCCGCAGTTGGTTCAGCTCATGGATTCGCTCGGGATTGAGCGCATCAAAAGGCCTCATATTTCTCCGGAAACATTGGCTGGACCCCTCAGGGTTGTGGATTTAAAACTAACGGGACTCCGGCGAATCCCCGCCGCTTTTTGCATCAGCAAACTGGATATCTCTCTGCCTACGGTTCTTACGCCGGCTGATGTGGAGCGCAGTATTGCCAGTCTGTACGGCAGCGGATATTTTAAGCGGGTAACGTATCGATTGGAAAAAGCCGCGGGGGGATTTATTTTAGTTGTGAAGGTCGAAGAAAAATCAAATAATCAGTTCAAATTCAGCCTTCATTACGACAGTGATTTGAAATCAGCCGTTCTTCTAAACACAACTTTCAGAAATATCGCCGGTCAGGGCTCAAAATTTTCCCTCAATTTCAGACTGAGCGAAATGCCCACTCTCGAAGCTTCCTATTTCATATATGCCGGATGGAAACTCGGACTGGGCTTCAGGGTCACTGCCAAATTTGAAGAATTTGACCCCTATGTCTGGAATTATGCCGCCGCTTACGAAGATGTCAGCTTCGAGCACCGTACCCATTCTCTTAACTTTTCATTGCAGACGCTCGTCCTGAATTCTTTGACGGCGGGTGCCGGCCTGGACTTTGACCACACACGCAAAAACAAAAAATATCTGCCGGCAGCCTGGCAGGGAGAAGCTCAATACGACCAGATCAACTTCAAGGGTTTTTTACGCTTTGATACCCTGGATAAAATCGCCTATCCCCATCAGGGAGTAAGGCTAAGTGCGGATTTTACTTCGGTGCATCAAAATCAGATTTGGAAAAATACCACGGGCCGGAGGCCCTATGCCGTAATTTCAGGATCGTACGAAACCGCTATCCCCTTTGGCAGCAGATTAACGATCATTGAACGCGCCGGTGTCGGGGCGATCTCCGGGAATGAGGTTAAATGGAAGCATTATTTTAAACTGGGGGGAATGAACAACTACGACCAGACGGTCTTTCCGTTTACGGGACTGGATTTTCTGGAAATCGCCGGACGGAACCTGCTGCTGGCCGGAGTGACGCTGCAATTAGAGGCCTGGAAGAATAATTACCTGATCCTGGAGACAAATTGGGCCCGGATCAATGATGGAAGTCCCGGGCAGGATTTTGCCGCACTGCTCCGATCAAATTCTTCTATCACAGGCTATGGTGTAAAGTTCGGGTATGACAGCGTCATCGGACCTATGGAATTTTCGGTGGTAGGCAGCAACAGGAGCTCGGACTTGTTCGTGAATATTAATATCGGTTACCCTTTCTGATCCATCTGAATGGTCTTCAGATCATGCATTCACTCCTGCCATTAATCACGATCATGTTCTTTGCCATGATGAGCCCCGGACCGGATATGATCCTGCTCATTAAAAACGGGATCTGTTACCCGCGCCGGTATGCGCTGTTAACCGTTTGGGGAATCGTCTTAGGGCTCACCTTCCATATATCCGTCTCAATTCTGGGTCTTGCCCTGATCATCAGCAGCAATGCCGCTGTTTACCATTTTGTGAAGGTTGCCGGTGCGGTATATCTCATATTCATCGGAATCCAGGCCCTTAAGGAAAAAGCGGAACACCTGAATTTTAAAGAGAAGAAAGGCCAGGGTATCTCGTCTATAAGCGCATTCCGGGACGGGCTCTTTTGTAATCTGCTGAATGTAAAAGCCCTGCTGTTCATACTCAGTGTTTTCACCCAGCTTATTGACCCGGATCTGCCTCTGCTCCAAAAATTTGGATTTGGTGCCGTATTATTGCTGGAGGCACTGGTGGTCTGGTCCCTGTTCGTCATTCTCATACAGACCCCGGTAGTTCAGCGAAAGGTCCAAACCTACCGTATCGCCTTCTCCCGGTTTTTCGGTGTGCTGCTGGTCATTCTGGGACTGAAAATATTTTTTAATTGACAGCAACCCACGATTTTAATCGTGTGGGCACGGGAAAGGGATTTACCCTATAACCGTTTTAACGGTTTCCAAAAAACCATTCCATAAACCGTTGAAACGGTTAGGCATTCTTCATCGGCCTTATCCCCACAGTT